>JAJDBZ010000295.1 GCA_029261095.1 Candidatus Omnitrophota bacterium
GGGGTCATTGATCCTACCAGTCGACTCTATCGCCTCGTTCTCCCGAGACCGGTCCGGAAGAGTGTCAACAATGCGGGAACCAATCTGGCCTATCCGGTCCGGATGGTGAACAACCTTCTTCAAGCGGAGTTCAGGGACGCGTGGACTGATACCAAACGGTTCGGAGTGAACACGACAGCGGGAGTCCTCGGACTTTTCGATCCGGCAACCGGTTGGGAAATCGAGACCTATCCGGAAGACACAGGCCGAACCTTTGGGAAATGGGGTTGGGACCAGAACTTCTATTTAATGCTTCCGTTTTTTGGGCCAAGCAACGATCGAGATGCGGTCGGGAAAGTCGGCGATACGCTCCTTAACCCGGCAACCTACCTCTTCCCGGCAAGCCCGATTTTCACCTACAACAAGCTGTCTGACGATGTGGTTTCTTATAGACAACTCACGACGACACATTATGACCCATACGCTCTGTCAAGAGATGTATGGTCGATCACTCGGCGTGACGGGGAAAATCTGATTCTCTCTTCCCCCGATCGAAACGATCCGGCTCTTCAAACGCTCAATGCCATTTACCTGACCAGCGAAGACAAAAACTTTGTCAGAAAGAGCCGACGTCGAAAAGTCCTTGTCCCATCAACAGGTCGCAAGATCGGATTCAATCTCTGGTTGCAAAAGAACCCAAGCCTCCTTGTTTATGTGCTACCTGGATTGGGCGGCCACCGCGAATCCTCCGGAGCAGTGGCTCTCGCGGAGATGCTTTACAACCGGGGTTATTCGGTGGTCACAATCAGCAGCGCCTTGAATTGGGAATTCATCGAAAAAGCCTCAACCGCTCCGGTGCCAGGGTATCCGCCTGTCGACGCTCGGGACAGCTTAGTGGTGATTGAGGAAATTCATGCAAAGCTACTCGACAAATATGCGGACCGCATCAGAGGGAAGGCGCTCATGGGCGCCTCGCTGGGCGCGTTCCACACCCTGATGATCGCGGAAGAAGAGATTCGTCGCGACGATGTGACCGATATTCAATTCGATCGGTACATCGCCATCAATCCTCCGGTCAACCTGATCTACGGAATGGAGCAACTGGATCGGTTTTATAATACACCGCTTGCATGGCCTGCCGGGGAGAGGGAGGAGCGGATGCAATTGGCTCTTCAAAAAACCGCATCCGCCGCACTCCGTCCAGACACCCTACCCGATATCCCGCCGATCACACGCGGGGAGGCGCGGTTTTTGATCGGACTCTGGTATCGACTCAGCCTTCGCGATGTCATCCATTGCAGTCAATCTGAGAACAACCTCGGCGTCATTCAGGCTTCCCTAAGCAAGATGAAGCGTGAACCCGCTTATGCGGAAATTGGCGAGTATTCCTACCTGGAATACCTGGAGCACTTTGTTGCCCGAACCCTTCCCGATTCTGGTAGTGCGATCGAAGCCCGGGATCAGATCCTCCGAGCCAGCAACCTGAGGAGCCGTCAGGATGGCTTGGCCCGGAATCCCAAAGTCCGGGTTTTTGGCAATCGAAACGATTTTCTGCTCACCGAAAAGGATGTTCAGTGGCTCGAAGCATTATTTCCGCCCGACCGATTGGACCTCTCTTCGGATGGGGGTCATATGGGAAACCTACACCTCGCCTCGATTCAGGACCGAATTTGCCAGTTTTTACGGTAGATTTTCACACAAGTATTTTCCCTTGTCACACTTTCACTTGACAATAGGTCGCCTCATTCGGTACATTCCCCAAAGTCTGTAAAGGAATTCCCCTTTTCAGACTCAGAATAGAGCATTACCTGTCCAAGAATTTCCCGATGGTAATCAACCAGGAAAGCCAGGGGTCACGTAGGCAGCGTGAAAACTCCGAGCGTGGGAAGAGACCTCAAACGGGCTTGAGGATGCGGTGTGCGTAAAAAAAAAATGGAAAAGGTGTTTTTTCCTAATTAGATGACGCAATCAAACGACGCTTTAGAGAGCCAGGTTCGGATATCCGACCTTTACCATCTTTACGGGGAGCTTCTCTCAGAGAGGCAGCGAACATTCATTGAGCTTTATTACGATGAGAATCTGTCGCTTTCCGAGATCGCCTCTCAGCACAACATCTCACGGCAGGCCGTTCACGATGCGATCAAGCATGGGCGAAAAGCTCTGGCTCGCTATGAAGCGGTGCTCGGTCTCCTGGAAAACCGAAATGCGGGAATCCAAATTCCCATCCTCTCCGACTGGAAAGGAAAGTTCTCCGTTATCCTCGATGAGATGGAAAATACGGTTACCGAGAATACCAACGGCGACGCGAGCCGTCTGAATGCCCAGATTGCTTCTCTGCGTGACCTGCTCAGAGAGAACCCTACGGCATCGAGTCCGGCGCCGATCTCAATTTCGAATGGAGAGCCTTCGGCTAAGGGCTGAGGGAACACCCGGGAAAAATGTTCGAAAGTCTTCAGGACCGGTTAAATGGATTGTTCCGCAAGATCAGCGGGCAATCCCGAATGAGCGAAGAGAACATTAAAGAGGCTCTTCGCGAAGTTCGGCTGGCTATGCTTGAAGCGGATGTCAGCTACCGAGCCACGAAGACTTTCATCAAACAGGTAGAAGATCGAGCAGTCGGCCAGGAAGTCCTCAAAAGTCTGACCCCGGGGCAGCAGGTCATCAAGATTGTTCATGAGGAATTGGTCGAGCTCATGGGGGGGGAGCAGCCCCCGCCCGACCTCCCCGATGGCTCCCGTCAGGTGATCATGCTCATGGGCCTACAGGGGTCGGGAAAAACGACCACTGCCGCCAAGCTTGCCAAGTTCTATAAAGACAAGGGACGACGCCCTCTCCTGGTTGCGGCAGATGTTTATCGCCCAGCCGCAATCGATCAGCTCCAGATCCTGGGCGGACAAGTCGATGTCCCGGTTTTTTCTCTCGGGGCCGATGCGGACCCGGTCGATATCGCAACTCAAGCGATCGCTCATGCGGACACGGAAGTCCTCGATGTGGTGATCCTCGATACCGCTGGTCGACTCCACATCGATGAGACGATGATGACCGAACTGGAAAAGGTTCGCGAAATCGCCGACCCGTATTGGCGTCTTTTTGTGGCCGACTCGATGACCGGCCAGGATGCCACTCAACAGGCCGAAGAGTTCAATTCGAAAATTGGCATCGACGGCGTCATTCTGACCAAACTCGATGGCGACACTCGAGGCGGGGCCGCGATTTCGATTCGCGCGGTCACAGGTTGTCCGATTCTCTTCGCTGGTATGGGCGAAAAACTAGACAACCTCGAAGTCTTTCATCCCGACCGGATGGCCTCGCGGATTCTTGGGATGGGCGATGTACTGACTCTGATCGAAAAAGCGGAGTCGGCTTACACCGAAGAAGAAGCGAAGAAACTCGAGAAGAAGATTCGGACCGCGGAGTTTAATTTCAACGATTTCCTCGGTCAGATCCAACAGATTCGAAATATGGGCGGAGTCAAAGCCATCCTGGCTATGGTCCCGGGCATGAGCGGGAATGCTGGGTTGAAGAATCTGGATCTTGGAGAACAAGAGATTAATAAGTGCGAGACGATCGTCTTCTCGATGACCAAAAACGAGCGTCTGCACCCGTCGATTATCAGCGGAGCAAGAAGGAAACGGATCGCGTCGGGGAGCGGGACCACGGTTCAAGATGTGAATCAACTCTGTTCGAGATTCGATCAGATGAAAAAAATGATGAAAAAAATGAGCAAAGGCCAGGCCGGCGCTCAAGAGTCACCCACCAAGAAACGTCGCGGCAAACCGACTAGTAGCAACAAGAAGAGTAAGAAGAAAAGGAAGTTTGTCACTTTCGGGCGCAATTGATGGTATGGTTTCGTCATACCCGCGAAAGCGGGTATCCAAGGTCAAATCCGAGCAGTGGATTCCCGGTTCTGCGGGAATGACGGAATGAGAAGAGTTAGAAAAGATCGGACCCATCAATGGATGGAATCAAAAGACTTTTTGAAAGAGAAGTGAGGAGGATTGAATGGCACTCAAAATTCGATTGACTCGGATGGGGTCAACCCACCGTCCGTTCTACCGGCTGATCGTGATCGATTCGCGTTCCCGGAGAGATGGTCGGGGTGTCTCCATCCTGGGGTACTATAACCCCATTACCCAGCCCGCCGAAGTGAAAATCGAGGCGGACGAGGCTTTAGGTTGGCTTCAAAAAGGAGCCCAACCCTCGGACACCGCAAAGACCCTGCTCAAACAGTTTGGCATCTGGCAACGGTTCCAATTGCTGAAGCAAGGGAAATCTCCTGAAGAGGTAGAGGCAGAAGTCGCCAAAATCTTAGAGGCCCGTAACGACAAACAAGCTAAAGCGACTGCTGCGGCTGAGGCGAAAGCCCAAGCCAAGGCGGAAGCCGAGGCCAAAGCGAAAGCCGAGGAAGCCGAAAAGGCAGCCGCTGAAGCAGAAAAGGCTGCGGCTGAAGCGGCTGCGGCTGAGAAGGCCGCTGCAGAAGCGGCTCAGGCGGAAACGCCGGCCGAAGAGGCGCCCGCTGAGGAAACTCCAGCTGCCGAGGCGGAAGAAGCCCCGGCTGAAAAAACCGAAGCCTAATCGGCTAAACGACGAGGAGTCTCGAAAATGGTCAGAATGGCCGAAGAGTTGTTAACCTACCTGACCCGGTCTCTTGTGAGTTTTCCGGATGAGGTCAAGATCGAAAAAGAAGAAGATGGCGAAATTACTGTCTTCAAGGTCAGTGTGAACCCAGAAGATATGGGACGACTGATTGGACGGAGTGGAAGAACCGCGAAGGCGGTGCGTGAGCTGGTCGGTAAAGCGGCGGCTTGCAGCGAAGAAGGTCGGGTCCAGGTGGTCATCCTGGAGTGAGAACGAACCCGCCCGACCCCTGGGTGATTGTAGGAAGAATCGGAAAAGCTCATGGCCTGGATGGTTCGGTCCGAGTTTGGCCTGAGGCCGATCTCGGTGAGATCTTTGAAAACCTAGTTCCTTTAAAACTTTGGTTTCCACCAAAGGACCCGTCGCAGGAATTGATTTTGATTTCTGCGAGAGAAACCTCGGATGCATGGGTAGTCCTGTGGGAAGGAATCGAAGACCGTGAGGCGACTCAATCGATCCGCAATGGTTGGATTGTGAGCCGTCGAGAGGATCTTCCGGAAACAGGCGAAGGCGTTGCCTATTGGGATGATCTTCTGGGTGCGCGAGTGGAATCGATGGAGGGAGCCCCCTTGGGCATCGTCATCGAAATCCATGAAACCCCATCCAACGCGGTACTCGAAGTCGAGCGTGAAGATGGCGGACGATTCCTGATTCCATTGTCGGAACAGGTCGAC
Organism: Candidatus Omnitrophota bacterium; assembly: GCA_029261095.1. Lineage (GTDB taxonomy): Bacteria > Hinthialibacterota > Hinthialibacteria > OLB16 > OLB16 > JACKFH01. The sequence continues at coordinate 5,292 of JAJDBZ010000295.1, forward strand.
GCCGATCTGGTTCTGGCCACCATAAAGGGCGAACCCAACAGTGTGAGGGTTCATCTCCCGGAAGGGATGATGGAAGCGACCATGATTGACCCTTCCGAACGACCGCGAAAACGGGACCGTCGAGGGAAATCGCGGAAAGGATCACCAACTTCATCGGAGGAGTCGAGGCAGACGCCTCCCGAGTGAGCCGAACGATGCTGATCGATTTTGTTACCGTTTTTCCTGAGATGTTCTCCCCTTTGGAACTTTCCATTATCGGGAAGGCTAGGGAGAAAGGACTCGTCCAGTTCCGGTTTTTCAATCCCCGGGACTACACCGACGATCCCCACCGTAAGGTGGATGACACACAGTTCGGCGGGTCGGAGGGGATGGTGATGGCCGCGCCGCCCTTGATCGATGCCTCCGAGGACGCACTCGGGAGTGGAGAGGGAGAGAAGAAAAAGCTTCTCCTCACTTCACCTCAGGGGCATCCTTTCACGCAGGAGAAGGCGAAAGAATGGTCTCGCTTCGACCACATTGTCCTGGTCTGCGGACACTATAAGGGAATCGATGAACGATTCATCGATTTAATGAAGCCCGAGGAGGTCTCGGTCGGGGATTATGTGTTAACCGGCGGAGAGTTCCCGGCAATGACCCTTGCGGATGCGATCGTCCGATTGCTACCGAATGTGGTTGGGGGTTACGCCTCAGTCGAGGAAGACTCCTTTTATTCGGGGTTGCTCGATTGCCCGAGATACACACGGCCCCGAGAAGTGCGGGGCTTGGAACCGCCCGCGGTCTTGCTCGGTGGGAATCACGCTAAGATCGAAGCGTGGCGGAAACGGATGTCACTCGATGCGACCCGGAGGAAGCGTCCGGACCTCCTGGCGAATCGGGAAAGTACGGCCTGATGCCCTCGTTGTATATCGCGCTGATGCATGGCGAGGTGGTGGACAAAACCGGCAATGAGATCAGCAGTTCGCTGACCCATTTCGATGTCCACGACATTGCGCGGAGTTGCCGGAGTTATGGTATCGCGCAGTATTTTGTGGTTACTCCGCTGGAGACCATGCGATACTTGGCGCAGAGATTGATCTCTTACTGGAAGAGCGGTTTGGGCTCGCACACCATCCCAAACCGTCAGGACGCGCTCGATGTGGTCGAGGTGGCCATCGATCTTACGGAAGTGGTCGACAGGATCGCCGATCGCGAGGAGCAACCGCCTCGAATTGTTTTTACCAGCGCGAGAGCGGGGAGTGCGACAGTGAGTTATGAGGAACTGGGTGAAGCGATTCGAAGTGGCGACCGGCCGGTGTTGGTCCTTTTCGGAACCGCTTATGGATTAAGCGACAGCGTGGTCTGTCGATGTGAAGATAGATTACCCCCGATTCGGGACGGAGAATGGAACCACCTCTCAGTCAGGAGCGCGGTGGCCATCACCCTGGACCGTCTGATCGGAGAAACAAAAAAATAAAGTTCGTAATCGAGCATTGGAGGAATTTGCAATGAGCCAAGTAGCGCTTGAAAAATTCGAAAGATCGCAGGTCCGAACCGATATCCCGGTATTCCGTTCCGGTGACACGGTCCGTGTCAACTTCCGAGTCCGTGAAGGAGACCGTGAGCGGATTCAGGCCTTCGAGGGCATCTGCATTCGCCGTGCGGGCGGCGGTCATGGTGAAACGGTGACGGTGCGGAAGATCAGTTCCGGCATCGGAGTTGAAAGGTCATTCTTTCTGAGTTCTCCTCTGGTCGAAAGCATTCAGGTGGTGCGTCAGGGTCATGTCCGACGTTCTCGTCTTTATTACCTGCGCGACCGCTTCGGGAAACGCGCCCGTGTTCGTGGTTCGAAGAAGTTCATGCTGAAGAAACAGCTCGAACTCGCCGCCGGCAAAGCGACAGTGGAAGAACCGCCTGTCGCGCAAGAGCCCGCGATTCCAGCCGATGAGCCAGTCGCTCAAGCCGAACCCGAGGCTCCGGCTGAACCCGAGGCTCCGGCTGAAGCTGTGGCTGCGGAAGAGACTCCAGCTGCGGAAGCTCCGGTGGAAACCCCTGCAGAAGCTCCCGCAGAAACCCCCAAAGAAGAGGCTTCAACCGAAGAGACTTCGAAGGGCTAACCCCACCTAAAAGCTTCCCCCTCGCGCCGATGAAACCATCGGCGCGAGGGGGGGTCATTTGTATTCCATAGATTTGGCGCACCTTCTTTTTCTCGTGTATACGCTTATTCTCCATTGATATACTTTGCTGTATGAGAGAATGGCGAACTAACCGCAACTTCCTGATTGCTGGAATCCTCGTTCTATTCTCTGTGGGAACCACCCTCCTCTATTGCCTCCGTCCTGATAAATCTCGATATGACATCATGCCAATCGAAAATATCGGAATACGATGGAGCCATGCAACAGCGATCAACGAACGGGGTTGGGTCGCCGGGACATTCGCGGCAAAGGGAACCCCAAGGACACCCTTTTTTTGGACGCCGGATTTGGGTATGAAGTCCCTCGGCACTCATCAAGGCGGTTCTGGTTGGATTCGTGACATGAATGACCAAGGCCATGTGGTCGGTCACTTTTCTTTTCAGCAAGGGAAGGAACCCACCGAATATCATGGGTTCCTTTGGACAGAAGAAGGGAATCTTACACACCTCACACCTAGTACAAGTACGGAATCCAACGTGGCCGGAATCAAAAACGACGGCTCCATCGCAGGATTGATTTTCCATGGCACCCGATCTCAGTTCGCGGAATGGGACCTAGATGGAAGCTGTTATCCCTTGGAAGAAGAAATTCATTCAGCTTCGGAGTTTTTCATACATGCCATCAATGAACTGGGATATGGGGTCGGAAACTACGAGCGGGGCAATCAACAGGTGGCGGTATTGTGGGAGGTTGGTGGGGTTGTTCAGGATATTGGAACACTTGATGGAGACTACTCCCATGCCCTAGACCTTAACGATGAGATGCAGGTCGTGGGTTTTGGAGAGTCAGCTTCACATACTCAGATCGCTTTCCTCTGGGAAGATGATCGAATGGTTGCTTTAGAAACACCGGCTAATGGGAGTTCAAGTCGCGCCCATTCAATCAACAATAAAGGACAGGTGGTTGGTTGTGTCTACCATCCGACCGACACGGTGTGGGGAGTCCTTGAAATGGCATACCGAAAGGCGCGGAACAAGGAGCACACGTTGTACAACGACAACGAGCATGCTGTTCTCTGGGAGGAGGGAAAACTCCATTATTTGAATGATCTGATTCCAAGGGACTCTGGGTGGGAATTGCTTTCTGCCGAAGATATCAACGATTCAGGACAGATTGTCGGAGGAGGTCTCATTCATGGGGTGGAAAGAGGTTTCCTGATGACTCCTCTTGATGGGGCCAATTAAATCGAATTGGTAGCCCGGGAACCCTTTCCCGGGTGGGTTGAACGTAATCTTTCCTCACTGCTTGGTCGCGGCTCCCGGGAAAGGGTTCCCGGGCTACTCCATCACGGCTGTCCCAATTGCGAAATACTTGTTGACAAAGGGGGGCGCTTTTCTGGTCGCGTACCAGATGCGCCATCCACCCTCGGGGAGACGCATCACTGTCTGGCTGGTGGTGTAATGAGATTCCCAGGGGCGGGTTGGGTCTGGGGTGAGGACGGGGTTGTTGGACGATTTGGTCCAATGCAGGCCATCCTCGCTGGTGGCGAGTCCGATGGCGGTGGTTTGCTGGCGCTCGGTCCAATAGGCGCCGTACCACATCAGGTATTCGCCCTTCCATTTTCTGACATGCGGATAGAAGAGACGGTTCTTTTCCCACTTCTGGTCGATGACAAGGCAGGGGTCTTCCCTTCTCTTCCAACTCTTCCCGTCGGCGCTTTCCGCGTAACGGATCACCCAGGGTTCCTCACGGACATCGGTGTACCACATCCGATAGAGACCCTCCTCGAGAAGCAGGGTCGGTGCATACACATGGTCCATCAACGGCGGAGAGGGCGGTTCCCAATGGATGCCATCCGTACTTTGGGAATGGCGCAGGGTGTGTCTGCCGGAATCGTCCTGAAAGTCGGTCGTGGAGAACCACATCTGGATTCTCTCATCGACTTGAATCGGGTTGCCATCGATCTCCGAAAGGATCGTCGGTGTGAGAACAGAATGGAGATCATCCTCGAAATCGAAAACTGGCGACTCCGGATGTTTTTCAAAATTCACTCCATCCCGGCTGGTCGCCAACCCCATCGAAAAGACACGGTTCGCGACCTCGCCGCGCGAACCGCAGTAGTACATCCAGTAGTCGCCGCCCATCCGAACGACACAGGGGGCGAAAAGGTGGCGGTCATCGAAGGCGCCGGGTTCTCCGAGGGAAAGCACGGGGCCGATGGAGTTGCGCACCCAGCGTGAGTCGGAGACATTGAAGGCCTGGCTGGTCAGGGGATTCATGAGCAGAACCAACAGGAATTTAATGCGGATTCGAGGTGGCGATTGTTGACGTGTGGCTTGTGACATATTCAGTACCTTTAAAATTTCCGATCCCCGTCCGTGCTTGGGGAGGGCTTTTGGCAAGCTGAGGAGACTCCGGTATCGTGCCACTGTCAACCACATTCTCGAGTGAGTCAATCGCTTGAAACCTGCATTCTCTTATATCGAACTCCAATATGAGAGCGACATTGGTTTGATCGTTTCCGGCGAGGAGTCCGGGATCGTCCGGCAGGTTTTGTCCTCGATCCAGTTTTCCACCCGAACCGGCGGTGAAGTAGTGAACACCGTCAACCGGCCGGCGACGTTGGTAGACATGGTTGTGTCCCGACAGCACGATATCGACTCCGCCCTTGATGAAGATGGGTTCGAGTCTTTCACGAAGTTGTTCGTCCGCCTCGGGTCTCCTCTCGATGGCGCCATACAGCGGGACATGCATGGCGACCACTTTCCAACGGGCTGTGCTGGCCATCAGGCTCCGATTTAACCAGGCGATCTGCCGTGTGTCGCCGATAATGGTGTTCGTGTCGAGCATGAAGCATTCGACCAGGTTGTCTCCGAACACTTCGGAGTAGTACCGCCTTCCCTGCATGTTGAGCAATGGATTGCTAAGTTGAAACCCAGCGAACCCGCCCTTGATATCGTGATTTCCCAACACCGCGAAGAATTTCACTCCGGCTTCCAAAAGCGCGTCGTAAGGTTTCGCAAAATGATCATCGAAATACTCCGGCTCTCCATAAAAGGAGATGTTGTCGCCTAGCAAAACGATCCCATCGAGCGGTTTGGTTTCGTCGGTGTGGTAAAGGGCACTGCCTAGCTGGACCTGTCCCGAATCACCGCTGCGTGTATCGCCCAAAGCAGCCAATCGAACGCCTCTACCGTGGGGCGGTGCAGGTTCGACTGTGATGATGCTAATCGGTGGAGGTCCCGGGTCAATTCGGTACTTGGCCCCGACTTTCTGGATCAGCGCCACCGTCTCTTCGTATTCTCGATCTCGAACAAGGAATACATGATGGTGAGCACATGTCAGGAGTTCGTGGACTTCTTCCGAAAGGCTTTCGGTTTGGTAGAACGAGGGATAGGGTCGAGATTTGGTGGTGACCATTTCAACCCCCTTCTCGGTATAGAAACTCAACCCTCTCTTACGCATATTAAGAATGACGATCTCGGATCGATCTTCGGGAATGTAATCCTTGATCTCGTTCCAGAACGCCCGCGTATCGCGAATCGAGGGCCAGTATGCCATTCCTCCCCGGACAGACACCAATAGAATTACCCAACCAAGGAAGAAGGCGGTCACCACCACGGGTCTACCCTCCCCTATCCAATTGGGTTTCCAATCCAACAAACAGCGTGCCGAAATCAGGCTTAGCGGAATGAAAAGTGAAAGAATATAAAGGGGTAATTTAGAACTGGCCAAACTGAAAACGGCCAACGGAATTATCACGGTGAGTGTAAGAAAAAGAGTTCGTCGATCCCAATCTCTAAGAGGCAATCGGGATGCCTTTTCTGGGCCGCCGAAAAATCGAACAATTCGTGGGTACCAAGCGGCGGACCAGGGGAGAGTCCCGAATAGGACAATCGGAAAGTAAACATAGAAGAAAGCATACCAATCGGGGTTTCGGTTGTATTTCTCAGTGAATAAACGGCCGGTCACCTGATTATCGAAGAAGTACTCAGATGCACCTGGGATGTAGTAGATGACCGCTGCGTACCAACTCCCCCCTATGGCAAGGAATAATAGAACACTAAGAAGAAATCCCCCGCGGAGGCAATAGCGTTTCAAATCGCCGGTTATCACCAAGAATAAAAACAGCGGGGCCATATAGACGAAAGTCGCGGGGCCTTTGGAAAGGAAAGCTAGGCCCACAGCAAAACCGAGGAAGATATCCCAAAAGAATCGAGATCCCGCATGGTCGGTTTTATA
>JAJDBZ010000296.1 GCA_029261095.1 Candidatus Omnitrophota bacterium
AGGGCGGAGAGTTGGCCGGGGCGGTGGGTGGAGACCTCGACTGTGCGCCAGGGGCCGGACTCGGAGAGGGAGGCGCCGTAGATCTCGTCGACACGCAACAGGTTCAGCCCGTCGTACTCAACCCGCATCGTCAGCGTTCCGAATCGGGATCGTAGACCTGCATTTCACGGTAAAGGGGTCCGAGAATTGGATCGTTTTCAATTTCCGAACGCTGTTCCCGGCGAATCTCTTCCGGGGTGAGCCCCTCATATTTTTCGAGCATCTCGCGCTGGATCTCGTTTTTCATTTCAACGCAATCGAACGATTTGATCTTCGGCATTTCAGACCACCTCCCGCGGAGAATAGATGGGAATCTCGGGGTATCCGTTCATCCGGTTCACCTCATGATAACCCTCTATCTTCTCAAAGTGAACGATGTGTTTGAAATTCCAACTGACAATCAAGTCGACCCTCGCCAACGTCGCGGCCGCGATATGCCATGCGTCGACACGTGATTTCGCGGTGACAACCCCCGCCTCAACATACGCGTCCCGTAACAATTCGATTTCATTCATGGGAATGACACGCTCCTGGTGCTGGATCGGTATCTCCGCGAGAACCTTCCTAACCGATTCGGGGGCGTCTCTTAACTCCCGCAGAGTGACTTCACTGACAACCAGTTTGAATGTCCCGGTTCGAACCAATTCGAAAAGTGCGCGACTCGACTCGGAAAACTCTTCATCGAAGCATCCCCCGAAAACCGATGTATCAACATAAATGCGGCGAATTGTTGATTTGTTCATCCCAAATTAGGGCTCCATTCCTTTCTTTGTTGTTGGTGTGGATGTAGACCCGTTTGTGGAGGAGGGCGGAGAGTTGGCCGGGGCGGTGGGTGGAGACCTCGACTGTGCGCCAGGGGCCGGACTCGGAGAGGGAGGCGCCGTAGATCTCGTCGACACGCAACAGGTTCAGCCCGTCGTACTCGTAACGCAGGCCCGAGACCAGCGCACCCAGATCGGAGCCGGTCCCCGTGTCATCGAACTCGAACCGCTTGGAGAGCGCCCCATCGCAGGAGAGGCAGTACTCGTAACTGACCGACCCGGCGTTGTTCGAAGACCCGTTCTCGTACTTAATCGCCCGCGTCATCTGATCCCTCGGATTCCACTCATAATCCCATTCCTCGGAAACATCGTACGTGCTTCCATTGTACACCTTCTGAATGAAATTCGTCAGGTTCCCGTTGTCGTCGTAAGCGTAAGACCAACGACGCTATTCCGACTCTCACCCATACCACTTACGGAATAGGCTTTCCAAATCTCGCGTTCCATCCAGAACTCGCTCGATCGTGATCCATTCGTCGGAAACCTCATAAACGATGACGAATCTTCCAAGAAGAGGCCACGAGCGAAAACGATAGTCGCCAAAAGATAAATCGTCTCGATTGCGTCCGATGTTCGGGTTTTCGGTTAGGAGTCTGAAAGCCTGGTCGAATTCAAGCGAGAGTGCGATCGTTTGATTCAAACCGAATAGCTCTTCGGTTTGATACTCAATTTCTTCCAAATCGCTCCCCGCTTGGTCCGATACTCGGAGCCGAGCCTTCACGCTTGATCCAACTTTGCCTTGAGTTTCTCACGCCTTTGCGCCATTCGATCGAGGAAAGTGTCACCATCCACCCATTCCCCTCGCTCTACCGCGTCCACACCCTCCTTCACCAGTCGCCTCGCCTTTTCCAGAGCCAATTGATACTCGGCCTCCTCCGCTTCGAGGAGTCGGAACCCTTCTTTCAACACTTCGTCCGTCGAATTGAACCGGCCGGATGCGATGCATTTCTTGACAATTTGGGTTTGTTCGGGGGTCAGGGAAAAGGTTTGGTTGGTCTGAGATTCCATGAATCGGTTCTCCTCAGGGATCGATGCCAATTTCCTTATTCTGTACCGGATTGGATATTTCTTCAACAAAGAGGCCGGGGCGGTGGGTGGAGACCTCGACTATGCGCCAGGGGCCGGACTCGGAGAGGGAGGCACCGTAGATCTCATCGACACGCAACAGGTTCAGCCCGTCGTACTCGTAACGCAGGCCGGAGAGCAGCGTCCCCGCCGCCGAGCCGGTTCCCGCGCCGTACTCGTAACGTTTGGACAAGGCCCCGCCGCAGGAGAGACAGTATTCGTAACTGACAGATCCGGCGTTGTTCGAAGACCCGTTCTCGTACTTAATCGCCCGCGTCATCTGATCCCTCGGGTTCCACTCATAATCCCATTCCTCGGAGACATTGTACACCGAAGTATAAGTCTCCTGCGTGGCCGCCATCAGGTTGCCGTTGTCGTCGTAAGCATACTCAACCCGCTCATCCTCACACGGCCCCGCTCGGCTCGTAGGTTGTTTCCGGTGTTATTTTCCTCTAATAATTCCAGCAAGATCAAGGACGCGAAATAGGATAGCCTCCCATGAATACACCATGAGAAATAAGGCATAACAGACGACGACGATAATAATGCCCATGATCCTCATCGGGAGTTGCTTGGGGATATATCTTTGGTTTGATCCGTTCTGTGAGGATCGATTGTCTTCCTGCATTACGACCTTCCTGCTGTTCGCAAATCACATCTGACTAATCTGAAATTTCGCGTGGAACCTCGTTAGAGGTATTTCTAATAGAATTCAATCGTTTTATAGTATATATATACGATATACAAAAGAAAGCAGTGATTACCACTGCAATGTATTGCCAATGCCACTCCCAATAATATCTATAGACGAGTTTCCATGATGCCAAAATGAGCGCGAAAATTAGGTTTCCCCACATCTTGTCCTTTCGCGGGAGGGGCCACAGTGTTGCTATCAAGACCCACGCAAAGAGTGTTACCCAGAAGATCAACATCACCAACCTCCTGGAGGTCGATTTATATATGGGACCGGGCAATCACAGGCAATCCGGCAGAAGGAATGGATACATAAGTTCCATTCCCCAAGGATTGGTAAATCCCAGACACCTGCTCCTATTTCACCAATCTCTGTCCTGCAATATGTAGGAGTTATACCTTTTGCTTTGACACATTTATCAACATTCCCGCAGTCCCAATCAGCTTGGGACCCGCAGGCACCATGCGGACACGTGGAAGCTGTTTGGTTCCGGCAATTCTGAAATGTTTTTCTTTCAAACGCACATGCAAGGTAGTCAGGATTCCACTTCCAGGGGGGATCAAGTGGGGGCCTAACAAGGTTACCATCTGGATCGACATAATTCAGAGGAGATTGACGAGCCTAGATATATGGGTCATACGGTGCCATCTCACGTTCCCTCGAAACAAACCGCCCCACCTCCCCGTCATACCACCGCGCATGAAAATAGTAGAGGTCAGTAAACGGGTCCATCCACTTCCCGGTTTGATGTTCGGTGCTGCGGTAGTCTTCACCCGCTGCCGTTCCCCAATCGCTCGCGCCGAAAGCGGTATTGATGGGCAGTTCGTTGCCGAAGGCGTCTTGGGCGAAATAAAATTCTTCGTTGCCGGAGTTGTCGAAGACGGTGAGGACATTGCCGACTGGGTCGTGGGCGTAGGTGAAGTCTTTGGTCTGGTCGGGGGTGGCGTCGTTGTTGGTGTGGATGTAGACCCGTTTGTGGAGGAGGGCGGAGAGTTGGCCGGGGCGGTGGGTGGAGACCTCGACTGTGCGC
>JAJDBZ010000297.1 GCA_029261095.1 Candidatus Omnitrophota bacterium
GCGAATTTCAGTCGTCAAAGACGACTTCGTATGGTTAGCGCTGGGTTTCAACCCTGCGCTAGCGGGGCGCCGGGGAGTGCAACTCCCCGACGAATTCATGGTCCGGAGTACAACTCCGAACCAGCCCCAGGAAGACGGCGCTACGAAATAGAAAGGACCCCCCCCCATGCCCAACACCACCCCCACCTCCAAATGGAACAGCCGCAAGTTCGCGGCCCTCATGATCACCCTAGTCACCAACCTTCTACTCTGGATGAATGTCGATGACGAAACCGCGCAGACTTTTTCCGCCGCGGCGGTCAACGCGGTCTCCCTCGGGTACATCATCGTGCAAGGATGGGTGGATAGCCGTGGCCAGTAAAATCGCCGTTCCAAAGTTCCCCTTCTGGGGTCGGCTGCTCGAACTCTTGATCGAAGTGATCGAGGCGGCGGAGAAGATGAGCGGACTCACCGATGGGCGATCGAAGAAGATCTACGCGCTCGACTTGGTTGATCGTTGGTATCGCGATTTCGGTCTCGACATCCCCTATGTCCCACGCTTCGTGGAGAGAAGGATCCTCCGCAAACTCGCCTCGGATCTGATCGGCGCGGTCGTCGCTTTCACGAAGCAACCGAAGATGAGGGGAAACCGATGATCGTTCCAAAGGTTCTTGTCGATGACCTCAACGGAAAACGGGTTTGGGAGACCACCCATCCGAGGCGGATCGATATCTTCGCCCCCTTCGGCGCGATGGACGCAGAGGCGAAAATCGCGCTCCATGATGGAGAGGCGCCTTCGTTAAGTATTGGAGCCGATTTGGAAATTCACCTCAACAGCACCGTGAAGTTCCGAGGGGAGATCTCCGAGCTGCGGACTCACTCGGCGGAGTCGCCACTCACCATCCGCGCGACACGACGACCCGAACGGATGTACCGCGGAGAGATCCGCAAACTCTATGAGGACGCGACCCCCACCGAGATTCTCTCCGACATCCTCGAACTGTTGGCCGGTCCGGTTCCCACCTATTCGGGATCGCCCGTCTCGTCGCGAACCATCGACCATCTCGATTGCCAAGGGACGCCCCTTTTCTACGCGGTCGACCTGCTGGCGAATCTTGCGGGCAACTGGTTGTGGTGGATCGACTGGGAGGGGGAACTGCACTTCATTCCTCCGGCGACCGCGCCGGAGCATGTCTGGTATTTCGATCCGGACCGGATGGTTCTCAACCCCTGGTTGGTCGATCGCTCGGTAAAGAACCTCTTCTTCTTTCAGGGAGGCGTGGTCGGTGGAACCGAATTCATCCGTTTCTTCGAGGACATCGGAAGCCGCGGCCGGTTCGGCGATGTCGAGGAGCGGCTCTACGCTCGGTCGATCGCCACCGAGCAGCCTTTCGCCTACCTCAAGGAGGCGGTGCTGGAGGAATCCCCCTGGCCGACGAATTTTCGTTCGGTCGACCGATACAACGACACAGTCGAGGCCTTCTTCGGCGAACGCTTCGCATTGAGAAGCAATCCATTGGTCTCTCTCGACGAAGACCAGGTTTATCGAATCGCGGCCGAGGAAATCGCCTGGACAGAGGATGGATTTCGAACACGATACCACCTGGCCGAGGGTCTGGAGTCCGCGTCCCGTTACACCCGTTATTTGGATCACGACCCGCTCGGGATCAACTTTGTGTCCTCGCATCTAGGAGCCTTCACCCTCGATCTCTCGGCGCTCGATTCGGAGGCGCATCTCGATTCATGACGAACCTCCAGGAGAAGGTCTGCGACTTCCTTTTTCGAGAAAGGCTATCGAGCACCGAGACAGCCAAGCGATTGGGGATCAGCCACAAAGAGGTGATGGAACTCGCGGTTCCCACAGAGGCCAAGAATTCGCCCGAGCCCCCGGAGGCGGTGAAGCCCAGAGACATCGGCGAAGAGATCGATTTCATCCGACGCCGTGTCCGCGAAGCCTTGATCGAACGTCTCGATGAGTTCCCTCCCGCTTCGCTGGTTCGACTCTGGCAGTTGATCGAGGATCCGAAACTCCTATTGGGCAAAGTGAACGAGGAAGAAGATGTGTTCGAGATCTCGGAAGAGACACGGGAGAAGATTTTTGAACTCCTGGACCAAGAGACTTGATACGCCCCCATGGGGGTTACACATCTCGCGGGATCCATAAGCGGACGGTGGTCCCTTTAGGGGAAGTCTCCTCGATTTCGATTCCACCGCCATGCCGGGTCATGATGTTTCGAACGATATGCAAGCCGAGGCCGATACCAAAACTTTTCGTGCTGAACATTGGCTCGAAAATTTTCTCTTGCAAATCGGAGGGGATACCCACACCGGAGTCTCGGACACGGATCTCAATGGTATTTGTTTTCGAAACCGTGGTTGAAAGAGAGAGTCGAAAGGATCGGTCTGGGTCGGGTTCGGTCACCTGTAAGATTGCGTCGCATGCATTGCTCAATAGATTGACAAGGCACCTTCGAAATCTCTCCTCATCGATACGCACCCACAAATTCGTCGCGCCGAAATCGGTTTCGACCTCAACTCCATCGGGGGTCACATAGTCCTGAAGAACACCGTGAATATACGAATCGATCTGGACTTGCGAAAAATCGAGGGGAGTTTCACGAACAAAATCAAGCAGTTCATCGACGATCTGATCGCATCGTCGGATGTTTCTGTTGATCCGATCGAGAGGTCGATTGAGATCGGGATCCTCTCGACCCACTTTCTGTTCCACCGTGTATATGGACCCACGTATTGTTCCCAGAGGGTTCCTGAGTTCATGACTGATAGTTGCCATCACTTGGCCCAGGGTCGCGAGTTTTTCTTGTTGGACCAATTCTTCTTGGGCTTTCTCGAGCGCGGCGGTTCTCTCTCCAACAAGAATTTCGAGGTGATTCCGGTGATTCTCCAACTCATCTTCGATTCGACGCTTCTCAGTGACGTCTTGGACGAACGAGAAGAGGGAAACCACACCCACCTTCTCGTTATGGATAACCGAACTGTGCCATTCGCACCAGATTTCCTCCCCGGTTTTCTTCAGATTTCGATTGGTAAAGGTCATCGAATGAACTTTGCCCTTCAGCAAGTTATCGGAAACTTCCCTGACCCTTCCTGAATCCTCCGGGTGAACCATCTCGAAATCTCTCCAATCCTTCCCAAGGATTTCGTCATGGTTCCAACCAAAGATTTCTTCCGCTTTCGGCGACCATTGCTCGACCAGATAATCTTGATTCCAACCGATCACACCGAGCGGCGAATTCTCGATGTGCAAGTCCAAGAGCTGATGGGCACGCCGAAAATCCTCTTCCGCCTTTTTCTTCTCGGTCACGTCGATGCCCATTCCGATGATGAGGTCTTCATCACGCAAATGGACGAGATCTCCTGTAAAATAATAAGGTCTCGTACTTCCATCTTTCATGACCATCGGCATTTCCAGCGATCCTGGCTTGCCACCAAAGATCTGCCCCATGACCTCCCGAACTTCAGGGAGGTCTTCCTCGTGGAACAGAACGAGGTTCACAATCTCTGACATTTCAACGGTCGAATACCCGGTAACTCGCTCAAAGTTTTGGTTCCACCTGAAGAATGTCCCATCAGGTCGGATCAGATAGAAAATGCCCGGGAGACTTTCCAGTAGGGTTTCTGAAAAGACCTTCTCCTCGAGCAGTCGATCATTGGCTTCGCTAAGTTCCTTGGTCCGTTCCTGAATGCGCTCCTCTAACTTTAGGTTCATCTGCCTCAATGAGTCTCGTGCGGCGGTGAGCTCTTTCTCGTTCTTCTTCGTCTCGGTGACATCCTTGCCGATTCCCTCGATGAGGATCACTTCTCCATCTTGGTCGAAAATGGGTCCTTCCTGAATTTCGAGAATATGACTCCCGTTACCCTCTTGATTCAGTTCGATTTCGAACGGGTCCGGACGGCTCCCTTCGTTACAAACACGATCAGCTTCGTTCCCCTTCTTCAAGCTATCTGGACGATCGATAAACTGGCGCCAATCCATGCCGATCATCTTTTCGATCGGGGTCGAAAAAATTCCTTCCGCCGAAGGACTCAGATACTCATACTTCCCATCCGGGGTTCTCGAGTAAACGAAATAATCTTCATCCAACCCCTCCACCAATCGTCGATACTTATCCTCGACCTCGATTGTGGATCGAAGATAATAGTCATTGGAAAGCTTCAAACTCATGAGGATGATCACCGCGAGAAACCCATACTCACTCCAGGTTACTGGGGTGATTGGAAGGGAATAAGTCATGAGCATGTCGTGAGTAACTGTGCCGATGAACAGGAACAAACTGATTGCGAGAAGGTGAGCTGAAGCAACCGCTCCTTGACGATAAAATTTGTAACAAGCGACTGCGTCGAATGAAAAGTTGATCAGATAAGACGCGAAGAAAAGATAGATGGCCGGACTCATGGTGTAGTCGTCGATCATCCAGATTTGGTTTCCAGTTGGGAAAGTGAAAGGACTCACCTGGGTGATCTCGGTGAAAAGGATCGAACCCGGAGAAAAGAAATTGAGCACCGCGACGACCGCATGAAAAACGCTGATGACAGTCAGCGTTTTCACTGGCAGAAATTGCGTGTAGAGGCCGACAAACCACAGGAAAAAGAGAAAGAAGATTTGACCGCAACCGATGAGAGTCTTCAGGTAGAACGTGGCTTCTTCCACAGTTGAAGATCGGTAGAGGTGACTTGAGCAAATTGAAACTGACGCAATCAATAGACACATGGCCCAAAAGATCCCGTGAATACGGTCCTTGGGGTTTCGATAGAAAATCAACAGATGGTTTAATCCTGAAAACACGCAGATTCCCGCCACCACAAAGGGGAGTAGTACGGGGAGCGGAAGTGAGTTCAGAGAAGAATCCATAGCCTATTGAACAAACTTTCTGGAAGCCGAAGAACCGTTTTCCGAAGCGGCTCATTTACACGTACTGTCCACTTTAATTGATAATCCCGCGATAAACAACAAAAGACTGGAGTCATGTTGAAAAACTATGCATATCGTCTAAATATAGCCATTCAGAAATACTGCGAGGTTCCCTGGAGATTCTCCAAACAGATCCTAGGTTTGAAATTGACTCCAACCCAACGCGACTGGTCCCTGGGCTTTTCAAGAAAACGGTTCTTTCACGCGGCTCCGCGCGATCATGGAAAATCAACACTCTACTCCTTCCTTCTCCCGCTCTGGGAAATGGTTCGAAATCCCGAGATCCGAATTCTCCTCGTCAGTAAAACCCTGGATCTGTCCAGTCGGTTCATTACCACTCTGCGACAAGAAATCGAATCCAATCCAAGTCTTCGAACTCTTTACGGAGAACTAAAACCAGACAAACCCCGTGCCTGGAACCGTGAAGCACTCTTTCTAAGAAGGAACCGTAATATCCGGGAACCGACTGTACGCGCACTCGGGCTGTTTGGTTCCTGCGCCGGTCTCCGTGCCGATCTCATTGTCGCCGATGACATCATCGATAGCGAAACCTGTGCATTCAAAAACCAGCGCGATCGTGTCCACCAGTGGTTCCTCTCCGAACTCACGCCGATCTTGGAGGCCGAGGGACGGATGATCGTGGTCGGAACACGGAAACATCATGACGATCTCTATTCGAGGTTGATGAACAATCCGGCCTACCACTACCGTATCGACCGAGCCATTGTGGATGAGAAGAAAAAACATGTGCTCATGCCCGAACGCTGGACCTACGACCGTCTGCTCGCCGACCGGGAAGAGATCGGCACAGTTCTCTTCAATCGCGAGAAACAAAACGAGGTCATCGATGAAGCGACCGCACTGTTCAGCCGTGAATGGCTGGAATCTTGTCTCGATCCGAACCAAATTCTGGGAGTCTGTCCCCCGGAAGCTTCTATTATCGTTCAAGGCATCGATCTCGCCTCGGTCAGCGACCCGAACCGCGCCTTTGAAAAGGACACGGACTATAGCGTTGCCCTCACGCTCGCCATCCTTCCAGATGCACGCTTTCAGGTTGTAGACATCTGGATGGATCGGGGGCTCTCCCCTGATCAGCTGCTCTCCAGATTGGTCGACCAGACTAACCGTTACCGACCACGACTGGTTTTGGTCGAGAACAACGCTTTCCAACACTGGGTGGAAGAGGAATTGAAAGACCGCATCGATTGGCCCCTCGAGGGTCACACCACCGGGCGGTCGAACAAGGGGTCATTCACGGAAGGGGTCCCCTCCCTCGCCGCACTTTTCGAACGGGGAAAGGTGATCCTCCCATACGGTGATGAGCGCAGCCGCGATCTCTGCGGTCAGCTCATCGACCAGTTCCATGGACTGGGGTTCGAAAAACACGATGACCTGGCGATGGCATTCTGGTTCGCGGTGATCGCGGCGCGTAAGGTGATGGAGGACCCGACAACGCCGAGACTCCGGGGGCCTTTAGTGAGACCGTTTTAATCGTTTGCCGCTCTTCCATAATGGGGCATGGCGCTTGCGAGAAGCCTCACTCTGAAACCCCAGCCGAACCCCCCCCTCGAAGCCCCAGCCTCGAAGCCCCAGCCCCTAACCCCACCCCCTAACCCCCTCCCCGCAATGCGGGGAGGGGGGATTGATTTGTTTTTCCTCTCCACAAGGTGGAGAGGGGGCTAGGGGGAGAGGTTCTTTTTCATTGACCGCGCCGGGCAAAAGTCTTAGCTTCCTTTCGTTACTTGGGGTAACCGTCCTTTCCTCATTTGGTTTTCGGTTTCACACCATGATAAGGAGGCATTCCCATGTCTTTCCGGCTCCCCGGATTCGTTGTCCTCGCTATTTTGACAATCCTTTCACCGATGCATTCCGACCATTCATCCTGGGCTCAGGCCCCAAACCAGGTTCTTTTAGAAACCTCCGGGACCATTCCGGCTCAGTCCGGTCAATTCTCCGGCGGGTCTCGGCAAACAGTTGACATCGGACCGATCGCTGTTCCTCGCTCGGGAAGGTTGACCTTTGCTGTCACCTCGAGTCCGAATGTTCGCCAAGAGGTTCAGAACATCGAACGTCACGATTCAACTGTGCGTAAGATCACATTCAATGGTCAGGAAATCGACCTCCGTCCCGACTACCCCGAATGCAACCCACATGGAAGCAATCCCGCAATCTGTACCTCGGTATGGGATCCCCCTGCTGGCGGAACACTCTCAGTGGAACTCTTGGGTCCCGCCACTTTTAACATCTTTGGGGAGTTCAGCGGGCACGCCGCTCAGAACTACACTCTGACTGTCAACTTCCAACCGGGTCCCGATGTGTTCGAAGTGGTCCCGGATATGGGGTCCGTTGCAGGATGGGAGGCCGTCACAGTCGTCGGGGATTATTTCGAGGAGAACTCAGTGGTCCTCTTTGGCGGGGTTGCGGCTACAGAGACCCTTGTTGTGAGCGCCACAGAAATCGTGTGCTACACGCCTCCCTCGGTTTCAGGTGCAACTGATGTTGTCGTTCTTGTTCCCGACCCCATCGAAGCACGCTGGAATTTCGGTCGACCCTGGGGTGTATTCGGAACCTTGCCCGATGGTTTCACTTATGCCGCAGCTAAGGGAAAAGGACCTGCACGTTCGACTGAAAGACTCCTTGGGACCTACTCGGGGTTTTTCAAGGAACAGGCCAATGTGAATGCCGACCCGGAATCGAGGAGGCAATCCGCCAATTTCAATTTCAACATTCCTGGCGCGGGCCGCCTACGTTGGGAGGCATGGGCTTTTATCCCGATCACCGGTCCTGTATTTGGCGGGCCTGGAGACGAACTCAATTTCGAAGCCTTCAACGACAGCACCGCGGTGCGCGGTTTCCGGCGCGGCGATGACCAACTCGCCGGCACCCATGTGAACTGCACGAGTTTGACCTATGAGTATGCCCCTGTCATTTGCAACAGTACTCAAATAGTCGATGTCACCGGATCTGGAGGAGGCGAATTCACCGTCCTGGGACCGGCAAGGATCAGCGCTCTGTTCAACGATTTTTTGAGCGCTCCCTTCCAAGACTGGTCGCTGGCTCTCTACTTTGCCGATCAACCCGTAGTCACTTCGGTTTCTCCTGGCTTCGGATCTCCCGATGGGGGGACTCCGGTAACCCTAACCGGCGCGGAGTTCGGCGCCGACTCGCGGGTCTATTTCGGGGATGAGGAAGCGACCGATGTCGTTGTAGTCGATTCCAACACGATCACCTGTACCAGCCCGATGGGCGATCCGGGGGCAGTCGAGGTCTCCGTGGTCCTCTTCACCAACCTGCGTGGGACTCTCGAGGACGCGTTTGTTTATGGCGAGCCGACAGCCACCCAGACCCCGACACCGGATGCCACCGATACGCCCATACCTACAGCGACACGCACCGCCACAAACACACCGACCCCCTCTGCCACACCAACCCCGACAGAGATGGTCGAACCTTCCCCAACTTTTGATATCGATCAGGAAGATGATGACATGCTGGACGAGGACGATTTGATCATCATTGTGATCCTCATACAGGGCGGGGAAGTGGATGCGGAAATCCTCTTCGATCTTACCTGGAGGTGGAGAGACCTTATCGGGAATTAACGGATCAAAACTCGAACCCCGAGATCCACAGGAGCGATGCGAAGAGATTGTAGGATCCATGAAGGGTCATTGCGGCAACTAGATAAGGGAACGAGAGAGTCAGATCCGGTTTCCTCTTGTGGATTCGATGGTCCTTCCAAACTCGCACCAACCCACAACCCGCGAGCGTCGTGCAGGAGGCATGAAGCGCGGTG
>JAJDBZ010000298.1 GCA_029261095.1 Candidatus Omnitrophota bacterium
TTAAGAAATAGGTTTCATCTTCGATCAGGCCCAATTCAGTGATCTGTTGAATCTGTTCCTGGACAAACCCCGAGGGGGCTTCCCCTTGTACCATTTGGGCGAAATAGGCCTCGATATCCTCAGCGGATCTCTCCCCGTCGAGTAATGAGAGGATTAGGCCCCCGACTTCGGTGATCGCTAAGGTCTCTGGAATGATTCCGAGCGGGTCCTCAATGAGCAGGATTCGCTGGCCATCCTGTTGGATAGGAGTGACAGTCAAGTCAGTGCGGACTCGGGGCTTATTGGGTCGTTCCTCCATCCACCTCTCCTTCGCGGTTGCAATCCGGTTCCACTTTCCCCTATGGTTGCCGATTGCTCGGGGTTTTAGTACTGTGCCCAATCGATTTTTGCCGAAAGCCCCCAATGGCGGGGCATTCTATCCGGCTGAATCGAACTTCGGAACAGTTTAACCGAAATAATCTGAGAACCAACATCAATAACTGGAGGAAAGAAATGCTGGGTGAAGGAACTCCCAAAGTAGCTATCATGATGGGCAGTCCCAACGATCGTGAGCAACTCGATGCGGGCATCCAACTCCTTGAAGAATTTGGAGTCGATCATGAGGTCAATGTCCTTTCCGCGCACCGGAATCCCAATCAAGTCGCCGAATATGTCGATGCCGCCGAGGGGCGTGGGATCCAAGTTTTTATCTGTGCCGCGGGTCTGGCGGCTCATCTCGCGGGCGCGGTGGCCGCGAGGTCGACCTTGCCAGTCATCGGCATCCCCGTTCAGGGGGGAGCCCTGAATGGTCTCGATGCCCTACTTGCGACTGTCCAGATGCCGCGTGGGACACCGGTCGCCACCATGGCGATCGGAAAACATGGGGCGGTCAATGCCGCTTTGCTCGCTCTACAGATCCTCGGTCTCCAGGACGGGGATATCAAAGCGAAACTCAAGCAGAAAAAGGAAGAAGCGGGCGGCAAATAGCGCTTTCGAATGATCGACTCGCACTGTCACTTGAATGACGATCGTTTCGATGAGGACCTCGATGAGGTCCTCACTCGTTCGTACGATGCCGGGGTCCGTCACGCGGTGGTAATCGGTTACGATCTCCCAAGCAGTCGAAAGGCGGTCGAACTTGCCGACCGCGATGTCGCGAGGGGACACCCTGCGCTTTCGGCTGTGGTCGGAGTCTCCACTCACCAAGCCGCCGAGTGGTCCGACCAAGCTGGCGAAGAGATCGAAAAGCTTCTCGATCATGAAAGAGTTGTGGGGTTGGGAGAGACGGGACTCGATGATTACTACCCCGAGCCTTCCCGATCGGACCAGGAACGGAGTCTGGTGGCTCAACTCGAAATCGCCAAGGCGAAAAAGGTTCCCGTGGTCTTCCACCTCCGTGATGCCGCCGATGATTTTTTCGAGATTCTCGACCGGGTCGGGTTCGCGGGACCGGGTGTTCTCCACTGTTTCACCGGCGATGAAAACGCGATGCGGATGGGAATCGAACGCAATCTGTTCGTTTCCTACTCAGGCATCGTCACCTTCAAGAAATCGACCGAACTTCAAGCAGTCGCGGCGAAAACTCCGCTCGAATCCATTCTCGTCGAAACCGACGCGCCTTACTTAGCGCCGGTTCCCAATCGAGGCAAACGGTGCGAGCCCGCCCATGTAGTCGACACCGCGCGTGTGGTGGCGGGACTCTTGGGAGTCGAAGTAAAAACACTCGAAGATCATGTTGAGAACAATCTTTTGAGACTCTTCCCCAAAATCGGGGCCTACTCAACCCAGGTTTAACAGTCACGCGCCCATGGCTCTCCCCAATTCTTTTCGAAAAAAACTCCTCATCTCGGTCGGACTGGGTGGCATCGCTTTTTTCGTGCTGGCGCTGCTTCCCGACCGTCAGGAAATCCTCGAAGCGGGTCAAACCTTTGCCTGGAAATGGATGCCGATCGCCCTGGGGTGCGCACTTCTGAATTACACCATCCGCGCCATCCGGTGGGTTTGGTATCTCCGTGTCTTGGAAATTCCGGTAAAGATGAAAGAAAGTATCCCCATCTTCTTGATCGGTCTGATGCTCTCCGCGACACCGGGAAAGGCTGGCGAACTTTTTAAATCTTATCTTCTCAAGCTGGCATGCGGCGCCCGCATCTCAAGGACCGCCCCCGTCGTGGTGGTTGAACGTCTCACCGACATGACCGGCATGCTCATCCTCGCCTCGACGGGGCTCCTCGTCATTGATGTCCGGAGAGAACTTGTTTATCTTCTCTGGGCGATCATCGGTCTGGGATTGATTGTCCTCTCCAGCAAGCGGATCGTGCACTATGGTTTGGAACACTTGCATGCGCTCCTGTCCGATCGGATTATCGAGCGGTTGGAACACGCTTATGACAGTCTATCCACACTCATTACCCTCCCACGCCTGCTTGGCGCGACCGCCATGTCGGCGGTGGCCTGGTTTTCGGAGTGTGTCAGCCTTTTAGTCATCCTGTACGGTTTCGAGACGACCTGCACTTGGATTCAGGCCACATTCATTTACAGTGTTTCCACCCTCGCTGGGGCTGCTCTTTTTTTCATGCCGGGTGGAATCGGCGGGACCGAAGCGGCTATGGTATCGATGCTACGTGAAATCGCGGGAGCTAATGAAGCGGTCGCCAGCTTGGCCACTGTCCTCACACGCGCAGTCACCCTTTGGTTCGCGGTTCTGATCGGGGTGGTGGCGCTCTTCTATTGCCCGCTCGAAATCGCCGAGGATGTGGAATCCGAGATTGAAAATGCCGAAGATCCGATCTAACGATTCCTTCAAGAAGGCCCTGGTCTTCGTCTCTCTGATCTTTCCCCTCCTTTCCCTGTTCCTCATCCTAAAATCGAATATCGGTGACCGAGGTTGGATCGGATCGTTCCCGATGATAAACATCCAGTTTCTCCTCAACATGTGGCGTTTCCATCTCCAATTCCCCGAAGGGTTTTTCGTTTGGGCATTTTGG
>JAJDBZ010000299.1 GCA_029261095.1 Candidatus Omnitrophota bacterium
GACGCGACTGAGGGTCAGGTCCTCACCTCGCTGAATCTAACCCAGACCGACCGAAACATTGTAACTGGCGATACGGCTTCTCCTTCGGGGCCTCTCTACACAGTGACCCGGAACACTTCCAACACCAGCCAACCCTACCAACTCCAGGAGGTAGAACTGTCACCAGAAAGCGCCATCCGCGCCTACAAGATCAATGTCTCCAGCGCCACCTACCCCTCGGCGTTCAACTACTACAGTCATGTCGGCATCGGTCAGATCCGGTTAGCCATCTACACCGATAACAGCGGTCACCCAGGGACCAAGATCTGGGAATCGAATGTGGTCCCGAACACTGTTGAAAATGCATGGGATGGGGTCGACGCGCAAAACCACAAGTATGTCGATCCGGCCTATCTCGACTCGGGATTGGTCCGCCTCACAGCCGGAGACTATTGGCTCGCCTGGCAATACGATGGCCCCGATCTCGCCTCTCAGGACCCGGTGGGTTATATCGAAGGGACTGCCAATTCGGGGTATGTGAAGAACTTCGCTTTCGGAGATTTCCCCAACACTCTCGACCTCAATCCTCCGAGCGCCCGATTGACCAACGACAAATGGGCTATGCACCTTTCAATTGTCGATTTCGTGGCCCACATGGGGGCGAGAATCGATCCTCCCAACACTGCCGACCCGACGCGAGAACCGCTCATCTCTCCTGATGACTCGGCTTTTTATCACGAAGGTGAGCAGGCGGTTTACGCAAACTTCCCCGATTCGGTGACTCTGACCTGGTACGACATGGGGGGAACCCCATCCATCGAACTCCATGGCGCGATCCTTCCTGTGGACGACGACACCGTGCGCCCGCTTTATCACCAACTCACCAACAGCATCAATTTGAAATCCGCTCCGGGTAACGCGATCATCCACTATAACCGTGAGATCGCGTACCGTGTCTTTTCGACAAGCGATGTGGCGAATTCATTCCCCGATGTCTACGTCGATGAGAGCACTGACCATCTCGTGCTTCCCAGCGGGCAGGACGTCGAAGGGACTTTTGTTCTCACTTTTGAAAACCCACAGGGAGACGGTACTTCCCGAGTGGCCTGTGTGGAGGTCGTCGAAGTCATTCCCCCCAGAGATCAGGTCCCCGAACATAATGTGGGTAAGTGCGGGCACCAGCTCCTTCCGAAAGATCTTCCAAACGATATCGAACTGATACGCGCCCAGATCCTGGCTGGTGACAGTACATCGGACCGCTATCTCTATCTCAACAACCGTCAGGGCCCAGATCAAGGAAATGTCTATGGGGTCAAACCGGTTGGAGAATCGGAAAGGAATTTTGCCAAAGTCTTGTTCTGGCAGGAGTCCTGTGGAGTGGAGTGGCCTTATCAAATCACTGATTACAGTTTGACCTGGCCCAGCGCCGACGAACGTATCACTCATATCGCTGGGTCTCCCGAAGTCGACCTGACAGCGGGTGGCCACTACAAATCACTCGTGGAGTGGCTATACCAACGCGGTTCGCACGACCCCATCGGTGGTAATGCATTCAATGTCGATTATGCGACTCCAAATCCTAAGAGCGATGACGATATCACCCGCGCGGTCATTGCGGTTTGGGAACCGGCGGACAATGGGTCGGGGGACCGAATCGAGGTATTGGTCATCGACACCTTCGATCATGCGGATACGAACATCCTGGCGCCTGTGGATCGATCGATTCCTTGGCGCGTCGGAATCGAGATTGAAGACACCGATCGTTTCTTCGAAGGGAATACTGGAACGCACTGCCTCGAATGTGGCGGGGGATACATTTACAAAGACTCGGCCACATCTGAAGCCGAATTGTTCTATGATGTCGACATATATGGGGTCAGCCGTGAACTTCACGCTGGACAGATCTTCCCGGTAAACGATGGAGCGCTCGAAGTTTGGTGGTATCACAAACGGAAGGATATCTGTTGGCCCTATCGCTCGAAGCGTTACGAATCAACCTGGCAAAACACCGCGTTTATCGCGCAAGCAACTTCGAGCCACCACTCGGGATCGAACACCATCGACAAGACTATTGACGGCTCCGACTCCACGGGCTGGTCAGCAGGTGGAACACTCCCTGCGACCGGTGTGTGGGCTCTGGAGAATCCTCAACATATCGGCAGCGTTCTCCTCTCGATGAACTTGAACACAAATTCACAGTTCCTGAGTTTCGATCTCGCCTACACAGGCGATCTCCAACCCAACCTCAATTCCCATTGGACTCCCATCAAGAGGAACCTCTCGATGAGAAACGAATCCCAGTTTGTCGCGGGTCGGTCTTCGACCCTTGCCGATGAACGGGTCACGATCAACCAGGTGGGTCAACAGACCTATGAACTTGGATTCACTCCGGTTACCGCGACGGGACTCAAATTAGTGGTTCATACCCAGGGCGGTTCGTCGTTCGTCCTGACCGGAATCGAGTTCCGACAAGAGATTGAAATCGCCACTCAAGGCGAAGACCCCGCCGAACTCGACTCTGCCCATCAGAATGTCTCAATCTATGTCCAAGAGGCATCCAACGAGGCGGGATACAAACCGAATGTGGAGCACGGCCTCATCCTTCCCTCGCCCGATGGGACTCAAGTATTCGGCTTGTGGGATTTTAACCCCGACACCAGTCTACGATCCCTCCCCTCTGTCCCTTATGTTTATACAAAATTCCAAAAGACCGGTGAGTGGGATACGGAGATTTATCGAGTCTTCCGAGGGAACCTGGTCTATGCAGGGGCAGCCGGCGCCTTCGTGAATCCTCCCTACCCTCTCAACGCCGAGACCGGTCCTTGCAAGGATTCCTTCCTCTACGATATCTCAGGCGCCTGGGTAGCGCCCGATAAAGGAGTCTGGCTGGCTCGCGGTCCCGACCCAAATAGCGCAACAGAAACCGCAGCTGGCCATGCCACCGTACAAGTCGGCTATTACGAGCACTGGGAGGGCGAATGCAACTCCTGGTTGGTGAACGAAGCGAGTCCGGAAAATACCCCCTTCCGTGTCACCTACCAGCCGACTTGGCCTGAGTTCACACAACCCGAATGCGAACCAGGCACACCAAATTGTTACACCACTCTCCATGTGGGCGAGTCGGTCCTTCGTCCGGGGTTCTCCTCAGGCGAGATCGTGTTCAATGAAGCCGGGCTGACCCTGATCGACGAAGACAAAGAAACCGCGCAACCCTTGTTTAGGCTCCCAGAAAGTCTTTTGCCCACATTTCCCAAACTTCGCCATGACATTCGCGAACGTCTGAGCTACGACAACTCGCTCGGCGATCTCAACTACAAGGGGATCATGACCAAGAAGGAACGGGAAATGATCAAGGCTCTTGTCGAGGGAACGACAAGCGACGAGATGGATTTTCAGGATGCGGTGGAACAGCTCTACCGATGGACGAACGAATTCAATGTCAGTGTCTTTCTCGATGAACTCCCGGATTGTTTCATGGGCGATCTCACCAATGTACTCGGTCCCCCCCTCTCGGATCGTGTGATTTATGACGAGGAGATGAAGAAGCTGATCTGGCAGAAACAGATCACGATCGATGAATCGCCAGTGACAATGACAGAATCCGATCGAAGCGACCTTCGGGATGCGTGCACCGACGCTGAATGGAAGATGACGATCAATGAACTTTTTGAATCGGTCAACAATCCGCACACTTTTCTTCTCGGCCCACACATTTCGGTCTCGGCAGGCGGATCGACAGTCCAACCGGGTGAAGAGAAATGGGCATCGGTTGCCTTTACAGATAGCAATATGGTTGAAATATTCAAGATCACATGTAGCCCCGCGCCCGGCGAAATCGAAGTGCTCGAACCCGATTGTTTCTTCGACGAAAAGGTCACTCTCCATTGGGATGGCGATGGTGGGGGACGAATCGATCAGATCTTTTTTCACTGGCAGGTAAGCGATGTCTCGGGTTCCCAACCTGCAGGCAATTTCGATGAGAATTTCTGGATCGATGTCACCAGTCCTAATGGGGAACAAGGCCTCAATGATCTGACTGTCGGCGGACCGGGGCTGCAGACTGTATCCGATTTCTGGTATCGCCTGCGGTATCGTCACCCCGATATTTGCAACAACGAGTGGAGCGAGTTTACCGAACCCAAATTGAAAGAGGGTTGGATAAAGAGAGTGCTGCGGGGTTTGAATCTTTTCGACCAGAGAATCGATGTCAGCGACCCGACCGCGCCGATTGCCACCTACTCCGATGTCATTCAAGAACTCGGTCCCCGTTTCGAAGGGGTGGTCGCACTCAATTGCACCCCCGACTATGTCAATGAGCTCGGTTTGATCGAAGCCTATGAATCCGTTCTGATTCGGGCAATGGAATATACGATTGATGCTGTCCCACCGGAAACCAATGAAAGTGTCGACCAAGCACTCGAACTGATGTCGGGGCGTTTGGCGGAATACTATTCAGTCCTTGGCGATGAAGCCTACAGCGATGCTATCGACCCCACCATCGCGCTGTCCGGAGACATTAATGAAGTCAACGCCAGTTCGATGTTCTCGTTCAAGGATCAAGTCCCGAATCTGTTGACTGAAGAACTGGCCCTGCTACGTGGGACCTCGAAGATGGATGTCGGAGATATTACCATCCCACGGGAAATAGAACCCCTGGTGACTCACATCTACAACAAGCTTCCCTGGAACTTCACCCTTGGGGATGGACAAACCACTTATGTCCAAAACTATAACATCCTGGATGTGAATGGCGATGGCACGATTGACGCGATCGATGCACTCTTCCGATATCCACAGGGCCATGGCGATGCATGGGGACACTATGTCTTAGCCCTCCGTTATTATTATGACCTCCTTCGCCACCCGGTATTCGAGTGGTCCAATCAGAGCGAAGCAGTGAATGTCAACGGACGCGCGATCGCGGTGAACTACCAACACGAACGCGCCTTCGCGGAACTCGCCGCAAAGAAGGCGGAAGCGGCGCGAGACCTTGTCGAGATCACCTACCGCAGCAACTGGGTCGATGATCCCGAATCCATTTGGCAGGGTTATCGGGATTCGAACGAAGAACGCGCATGGGGAGTTTCGGAATGGGGGCGCCGCGCGGCATCAGGCGCGTATTTCGATTGGGTGGTGGCCAATTCGGTCATCCCCGCGACCGACTCTGTGCCTGAACACCAAGGGACTATCGAACGTGTAGACCGGACCACGACCGTGGACCTGCTGACTCTGGCGGATACTCTCTCCGCTCTCCAGTCCCAAATCGATATGGCCGACCGTGGCGCCAATCCTCTAGGACTCGACGGAGATGTCGTCTCTTTTGCCATCGACCCCCAATCCCTGGATAACGGTCTCACCCACTTTGAACAGATGCAGGGCAAGGCGGTTCGCGCGCTCCAAAACGGACAAGTGATGTTCAACTATGCGAATCAGGCCAGTCAACGCTTAAGGAACCACCAAGAGGTAGTTTACGATTTCGGCCGAAATGTTCTTGAACAAGATCTCGCATGGACCGATCGTTTGATTCAATTATTTGGGTCTCCCTATACGGATGATGTCGGAACCGGAAAGACCTATCCCGAGGATTATGACGGGCCGGATATCTACCACTACGACTATGTCGATATCTCCCCTCTTTACGGGGCGGATGGACCAGAAGTCATCGAGTTCAACATTAAGATCTTAGACGATGACGCCATGCTCCGAAGGATCGGGGATGCGAGGGAGGATAAGAACACGGATATACTCAGCGAAGATGCATTGGGTGAGGAGCTCGAGAGCCTGTTCGAATACGAACTGGACGAACTCGACCCAGAGGATGAAGAGGCCTCGCGTGAGGTTGAGTTCTCATTCTCCGGCCGGGGCCTGGGCTTAGTCAAACCCGAAGATTGGGTTGGCAGGAGACGTTCCTATGGTCGCCTACAATTCGACCGCGCCGACATGGTGATCAAGTATGGCAAGATGTTAATCGCCCTTGATGAGTACGAAGAATACCTCTATGCGGTCAATCAAGAGTACGAACATATGGTGAAAGAACTCGCTTACCGGACCGCCAACCACGAGGCTCAAGTCAGCGCAAACGACTTCATCTACAGTGGCAGGGCGCTCGCTTATGCGTACGAAGTCATCAGCAAGAACCTGAAACTCGCCTCAGAGTTTGCCGAAGATATTCACAAGATCGCCGAAGACGCCTCGGAGGATGGCAAGAATCCGGTGTGGGTTTCCAGCTATAGCGGCGCACTCAAAGCGGCGCTCGGAGCACCCTTCATAGCCGAGAAATGGGCCCTTCAGTTCGGTGCTGAAGAAATCGAAGTGATCGGATCCGCAGCCGAGTTGCCCATCCTCACTCGTGAACACAATTTGGAAGAACTCCTCGCGAGCCGTGGCATCGATAGCCATATGAAGGACCTGTTGAAAGAGTATGCCCGATTCGTGAACGAAGCCGGTCGTCGCGGTGAACAACTCCGAGTCGAGATGGAACTCTTCCTGGAATCTCAGGAACGATACTTTGGGACTCTAGGCGAAGCCGAACGAGCAATCACACAGTTCGTGACCTGGAGAAAGCGGATTGCGGGGACTGTTTCCAAACAACGATATGACGACCTCGGGTTTCGCGTCTTCCGCAACGACGCGCTCGAAGACTACCGTGAACAACTCGACATCGCATCGCGCTATGTATTTCTGGCGGCAAAGGCATACGACTATGAAACCAACCTTCTCAGTCTTGACGCCCTAGCGGGACAACAATTCTTAGCGGACATCGTCCGTCAGGACCATCTCGGTGCATTCGACGAAGGTTCGGGACAGCCGCTTACCACCGGATCGGGACTCTGTTCGATTGCTGCAAAGATGAGAGAGAATTTTGAGACTGCCATTAAGCCGGCTCTCGGGTTCTTGCGGCCCGAATATGAGGGCAACAATTTCTCGCTCAGGTGGGAGTTGTTCAGAATCCCGCTCGATCCGGAGTATGACGAGTTATGGGAGCAGACCTTACAACGGTATGTGGTCAGTGACGTACAGGACGTTCCCGCGTTCCGCGACCACTGCTTATCCCCTTGGGGAGGAACGAATGTCCAGGACCAACCAGCCATCGTTCTGAGGTTCCCCACTGTAATCGCTCCAGGAAAGAACTTTTTCGGCCAGCCTCTAGGAACTGAGGATTCGTATTTCTCTTCAACTCACTTCGCAACCAAGATCCGTCGTTACGATGTCTGGTTCAGTAATTATGAGAACACCTCCTTGTTTGCAGGTTTGGTGGCCACACCCCGAATCTACTTCGTTCCGATCGGTCAGGATGTGATGCAGGTACCGACAATCGATCCGGGACAACCGAAGTACTGGAACGTTCTCGACCAGATCCTCCCCCTCCCCTTCCCGATGCAGCTGGGTGATTTGCTGGACAACCGTGACTGGAGAGTCTGGAACGAGAACTTTGGTAACCAATCCTCATTCCTCTCCAGAAACCGTTACAGCGACATCATTGCCACATCCCTCGATCGCGTCGAAGCCGGTGAGACCTGGGAGAATATTATCCGCCCCAATTACGCCGCCAA
Source organism: Candidatus Omnitrophota bacterium (assembly GCA_029261095.1). GTDB lineage: Bacteria > Hinthialibacterota > Hinthialibacteria > OLB16 > OLB16 > JACKFH01. Next base: position 7,533 of record JAJDBZ010000299.1, read on the forward strand.
TGTTCGGGCTTTGGGAAGATCGGTGTGGAACACGGAATGGATGATGGTGATCCCTGGAATCAATCTCAATTCCGATCCTGTAGATGGTCTCAATCGATTCGTTTATGGAGATGGATCCCCAGGTACGGGTGTGAAGGACATCATCCTCTTCTTCGATACCTATTCCTATTCTGGGTCGATCCAAACCAAGTCCAAGGAAGGCTTAGTCGTTTCCGAAAAACAGAAACAGGTTGAATCCGAGAGAGCGATAGGCGCCGCTGATTCTGCAGTCAAGAGATTGAAACAGGCCAAGATCAACATTCGGACAAACCCCGAAGCCGATATGCCGCCGATGATGCTCTATGGGTCGATGGCTTCTGCGCATGATGGTGGTCTGATCTCATCAGGCAGTGTGGAGGTGCACCTCGAGTACCGCCCGCTCGAACCTTCGGTGATGGCCAGCGCGAAACTCGGCGCGGAATCCGCAAGTGTCTCCTACCGTGTCGCGGTACCAGTGGTCGAATCAGCATTTGGTTCAACCGACCGGCTTCAGCGTTATGAACGGTACCAGGCCAACATCGCCTATTCGGGCGATAGGAGCCAATCTTCGATCGCCGACCTACCTCCCGCCGATTACGGTGTCGCTGTGGCGATGCCTCCAATGGAAGTGCAAGGTGTCTTTTCTGGATCTCCGACATTCACTCCGACTCAGACCCCGATCGGCGGGTCGAACGACACACCCACACCGACACAGACTGTCCAGTCACCCTCAACTCCAACACCTGGGTCTCCCACGCCCACGCCGACTCCGACCGGACCGACGCCGACTCCGACCAACACCCCTTGGCCCGAGTACCTGATTCACGCCATTCTTCCCCTCTCGGGCGATGATTCCGAAGCCGGAGAAGATGCTTTGCGCGGCGCTCAGTTGGCAGTGGAGGACATCAACCGTAAAGGGGGCATCGGAGGCGTTCCCCTGAGCCTGGTCAGCCTGGACAACCAGGGTCGGACAGATGTCGCCATCCAATCGTTTCAAACCGCGATCGACAACAGCGGATCGTTTGGTGTAGTAGGCGCGGAGATCTCAGACAATGCCCTGGCTATGGCGCCATACGCCGCCCCGAACAGTCGGACTCTGTTCACCGGTTCCTCGGCTCAACAACTCTCGGAATACGATGATTTCGTGGTGAAATGTAAGCCACTGGAATCCTATGAAATTGCGGCTATCGCCCAATGTCTCCAGGGTCTCGGAGTGGGACGCGTTGTCGTCCTGGCTGAAGACACCAACTACGGAAACTCCCTCCTTCAGGGTTTCTACGATCACCCCGACATCGTAGTCAATCGATCGCATCTCTTTACTCCTGGATTGTTCAATGTCGAAAACGCGGTCGCCGACCTGGACACCGATTCCGCGACTGTATCGGCGGGAATCGTCGTGTGTCAGCCTGACGTGACGAACCAATTCCTCATGGCATCGTCCGAGCACCCACGACTTTCCACCTGGAGTTGGGTCCTTTCGGATTCCGCCACTAATAACGAGTCGGTTAGTGGTATTCCCGAAAGTTTTTGGCAAATGATCAAAGGGGTCACGCCGGGAACAGTTGGATTCCTGGGGGCGGGTCAATCGCAAGATTTCCAATACCGGCTCCGATACGGTTTCGATCCGAGCGATACGGCTTACTACGCCTATGATGAAGTGTTGACAGCGGCTCAAGCAATCGGTGCATCCTCGATCAAACTCCCTTACGCGGTATGGGATGCAATCCCATCACTTTCGTTCACAGGTGTAACGGGAATGAAACATTACGACTCCGAAGGAGAACTGGTTCATGCAGTCTTCGATGGACGTTCCGTCTTGGAGGGGGCTTTTGTGACAACCACGCACTACTCGGTCGATCAACCCGAACCGCCACCATCTAAGATCCAGGCTAAACGTCCCAAAGGAACTCCGAGTTCGGTGGTCGATGGAGTGGTATACGACGATTTCTTCAAGTCCAAATCCGGTAGCGATTCCGGTCTCGGCCACTATGCGGGGCAACCGACGGAAAGTGGCGGATGGTTAGTGAATCCTGGACCCCTGAAGGTTGGGGAGATCCTGACAACTGTGGACCTTGACCTGGACCGTGTAGACGATTTCGGTCGCCCCTACGGTTTCGAGCCGGGCCGGGATTACCATTTGATCCTCGAATTGGATCGCGATCAGATTGAGATCCCAGCCAACCCCGATGCGGATATCATCGAAGTTCGGATCAAATCTGTCTGTCATTATTACGATGGAGGAAACCGAGAAAATGTTCGATCCGAGCGGATTGTCACGCACCGTCTCGGGCTCGACGAGTGGGTGGATGACGACCCGAGGATCCTCGCGATCCCGTTCACCTATCAGAGTGCTGAACCGGATGGATTCACTTGCGAGGCGGAGGGTCACCGACTCAAGTGGGAACTCCTCCTGTTTCGTGGCGCCCGCCAGGCGGTCACTCTCGAACAAGCGGTCCTATTTGCGGGTCCACTCCTGACACCTGATCTCGACCTGAATGGGAAAGTGAACGCGGATGATCTTCTGCACTATGTCCGCACACACCGTAAAGTGTCCAGTATCAATCCAAATTTCGAATGGCTCCTAAACCTCGCACTCGAATGGGATCCAGGAACGGCTAAGGCCTTCCCCTCCGAACTTGGGAAGGAGGTGCGGAAATGAAGATTCTTACAATTCAATGTCTCATACCTTTCGCACTCGCGGTCCTGGTTCAGATCACTCCCTCATTGGCTTTCGACTGGAATGCCAACGGGCCGGTTGCAGGTTCTAACCTCGGGTTTTCTGTCGACTACGCCGGAGATGTCAACGGGGACGGTTTCGCGGATGCGGTCATCGGCGCAGAGGGGGATGCAACCTCCGGGGGTGCCTATGTTTACCTCGGAAAATCAGATGGGTTGGAAGCCATTCCCGATTGGGAAACGACCCCCACCCTGAACGCGGATGCACGATACGGATATTCTGTTTCTAACGCGGGGGACATCAATGGTGACGGTTTTGGAGATGTGCTGGTTGGCGCACCGTTCTACTCCAACGATGAACAGCGTGAAGGTGCGGCTTTCCTATACTTGGGCGGTCCAAACGGGCTGAGCTCCGACAGTGACTGGACATTCGAACCAAACTCTCCCTCGGAATACGTCGGAATCGGTGTCGCCGGAATTGGCGACGTGAACGGAGACGGTTTTGACGATATCGCGGTCGGTGGAGATCAGGCTGGGGATAACGCCGAAGGTGCGGTGTATGTCTTCTATGGATCTCAAGACGGACTCGCGGCAAATCCCGATCTCACTCTCACAGGGTCGCTTCCGAATGGGTATTTTGGAAACACTGTATCCGAGGCGGGGGATGTGAACGGCGACGG
>JAJDBZ010000300.1 GCA_029261095.1 Candidatus Omnitrophota bacterium
ATGCCAAGCAGGGCCATTAGGATCAGGGTTGTCGGGTGACGCCAAAAGGGGGGAGTGATAATGACGGTGGCGATTTCAGGAGTCGGATCAACATTTCCATCCATATCGATTGCTACGACCTGAAAAAGGTGAGAGCCTGCGTTCTCGATAGGGATTGAAAGGACTCGCGCTGGACTAGGGGCGGACCAAAGCCCGTCGTCCATCTTCCATGAGTATTGGAGGCGGTCGGACTTTGTGGACTGCCACGCATCGGCGCCGGACAACCGGATCACGAGGTTCTCGCCCAACAATCCATCCTTCGGAATACTATGGATACGGGTCTCGGGAGGTGAACGTTCTGGTGTGAATCTTAAGAATCCTTGGTCATACGTTGCGAGATAAACACGACCGTTTTCACCAATCGATAGATCGCTGATTCGGGCAGGGGGCAACCCCTCGGTCCTTTTGTAGTGAAACCACCCGCCATCTTGTAATCGATAGAGGCCATTCGATCGTGTCCCGACCCAAAGTCTGTCTTGCTCGTCGAATTCGAGAGCGTACACCTTACTGGTTGTCAGGCGTGAGTTGTATTTATCAAAAGTTTTCCAATTCCCGCCCGAGAAGGTGACTATTCCATGTCCTTCTGTCGCGAAATAGAGGACGTTATCTGGACCCAGAATGATTTCATGAAAAAGTGTTTCAATTCCTTCATTCGGAAAATCAACCCTTTGTGTTTCGCCCTCTTGGTATCTAAACAACCCCTCCTCTGTGCCTATCCAAAGTGCACCCTCAACATCGAGGCAAAGGGATAGCACGGGAGGCATGTCTCCCTCGGAAGGTTGGGGGAGCACGTGCCATCCGTTTCCATCGAATCGGTAGATACCCTCTGAATCATTCCCCAGATAGAGATCGCCGCCAGGACTTTCAATCAAGCATCTGAATCGTTGGTCCACGATAGGTGTCGGGGGTAGCCAATTGCCTTTACCGTCCTTCCAGGCGTAAACACCTCTATGATTCCAGGCCGACAAGATCCGGCCATCCCGGGTCTCTAGAATCGTGGTCGGGTAGAGGGAAGCAAGACTGGAATCCGTTAACCCGAGTGAATGCCAGACTCCTGACTCGAAGTAACTCAAGTCGGCTCCACCTGCCCAAACTCGCCCCTGTGAATCCGCTAAGACCGATATAAAACGATAGTGGGTTGGGTGAGGCGCATTCATGGGGACAAACTGCGAGGGTGTCAGGAATGAAAGCCCCCCGGTGGTTCCTGTCCAAACCGTGCCGCCATCCGAGACATGGATGTCATTCACATTGTCTTGGAGGATTCCATCACGCCAATCAAAAAAAGTGAGGTTTCCTTCCTTGTAATAACCCAGTCCGACCTGAAGTCCTAACCACATGGTACCGTTAGGTCCGGCGCATAGCCCTCCCGAACCCCAGTCCCCTACGCTATTCTCTGGGCGAATCGATTGAACCGTTTCCCCATCGAACAAAAAGGTGCCCCAATCGCAGGCAACCCAGAGGTTATTATGGCTGTCTAAATCCAGGTCATTCACTGTTTGTGAAGCACAAAAGATCATCGGAGAGAATTCTTCGGATGGCTCTCCCGACTCTAATTCGAAAGGTATGACTCTTCCAGATTCCCAACCGACCCATACAACCCCGCGTATCTCGTCCACCGCAATCGATCGCCCCCGATACTTTCGGCCCTCGTGTAGATCTGTTGCGAATCGGTGAATGGTTCCGTCCGGATCGATTTGGCTTACACCATTGTTGCCCGTCAGCCAGATGCGTCCCTGTGAATCGACACCCATCCCGAAGAGATCGTCCGATACAAGTCCATCCTTCTCCGTGATGTTACTCAGGACAACTCCATCCGGAGAAAGAGTAGCCGCTCCCTCTCGAGTGGCTACCCAAACAGTTCCATCGGGTGCAACCGCAACACGGCGGATGAAATCGGAAGGCAAACCATTTCTCTCTCGGATCTTCTTGCGAGTTCTTCCATCATACCGAACAAGACCCTCGCCCCATGTTCCCAACCAGATTACTCCTTCTGGATACTCGGTCAGACTTCGAACATGTTCATCGGGAAACTGATCATAAAGATCTCGAACAACCCACTTGATGCGATTCTTTTCGGATTCGGTTTGCGCCTCGGTGGGTTTGGTTTGGAAAAAAACGATGAATAGTATCGCGACAACCGTGCTCATGAGCCGGATCGAACGATATTCGAATGGACAGTGGGTAAGACGAAGTCTCATTCTCTTATTCCCGGATTCGATACCTCGTAATTAATTCGCCTGAGCGACTGCGGGTTCGCCCTTCAAGACTTGAATCAAGTTCTTGGTGGCCATCATGGCTTGTCGACCCACGCTCTCGAAGGTTCTAGAACCGATATGGGGAGTCAATACGACTCTCTCCAGCCCGATTAAGGGGTTATCCGATTGAATCGGTTCGGGTTCAACGACATCCGCTCCATATCCCCCGATTAAACCCTCGCGGATCGCATCTGCCAATGCGCCCTGATCGACCAATCCACCACGAGAGGTATTGATTAATATA
>JAJDBZ010000004.1 GCA_029261095.1 Candidatus Omnitrophota bacterium
CCACTAAATCTCCGACCTCAGTGGTAGAATACCCCATCTTGCCGGCAGAGAGGCTCTTCAGTTTGGGGGTCACTTTTTTGATGGCCTCTTCCACACGATCGCCGGCTTTCTTGTAACCGGAGTTTTGCAGGAGCATCGCCAGGGCGCCGACTGCCGCCAAGGGGTTAATGACATCCTGCCCGGTGTACTTCGGAGCGGAGCCGCCGATCGGTTCGTACATGCTGGTCCCGCCTTCGTCGGGGTTCATGTTCCCGCCCGCAGCGATTCCCATCCCACCTTGGATCATCGCACCCAGGTCGGTGATGATATCGCCGAACATGTTCGGCACGATGATCGTGTCGTAGAATTCGGGGTTCTTCACAAACCACATACAGCACGCATCGACATGGTTATAGTCGCGCTCGATGTCCGGGTAGTCCGCATCGCCGACCTCCTCGAAGGCGCGGAACCAGAGGTCCCCACAGAAGGTGAGAACATTGGTCTTCGATACGAGAGTGAGTAAGCCTTTCCCTTCCCCGGCCGCTTTCTTCTTTCTGCAGAACTCGAACGCAAAACGGATGGCCCGCTCGGCTCCGAAACGGGTCGCGATCATCTCCTGAGTGGCGACTTCTTGTGGGGTCCCTTTGCGAAGGATGCCTCCATTACCGCAGTAGAGGTCCTCCGTGTTCTCGCGGATAACATCGAAATTGATGTCCTCGGGTCCTTTGTCCTTGAGTGGGGTGTCGACTCCGGGATACAGTTTGACCGGACGAAGATTGATATACTGATCGAGTGCGAACCGTAGACGAAGGAGGAGCCCTTTCTCCAGGATTCCCGGTTGCACATCGGGATGACCGACCGCACCAAGGAGGATCGCGTCAAAAGCGCGAAGTTCCTCGATCTGTTCATCGTTGATAATCTCACCGGTGGACAGATACCGGTCCCCGCCATAATCGAAATCTTGGGTCGTGTACTCGATCCCCTCGGATTTCGAGATGGCCGCTAAGACTTTGAGCGCCTCGCGCACGACTTCGGGTCCGGTTCCATCGCCGGGCAGAACCGCCAGTTTCAGTGACATGAAAAACTCCTCAATAATCTGATTTTTAAAGGGCGAATTGTTATCACAGGTGAGTGGGAGAGGCAAGGCAAGTGGATTCCATTCGATTTTCCACCCCCATTGAATCTCCCGCACTTCCAATAGACCCGCCACTTCTATGACCGTATAATCCAAAATATGAAATGCCCGTATTGTTCCGCCGATAACGATCATGTGGTCGACTCTCGTTCAATGACGGAGGGGACCGCCATCCGTAGGCGACGGGAATGCCAGGAGTGTGGGAAACGGTTCACCACCTATGAACATCTGGACGAAATCCCGATGCAGATCATCAAACGCGATGGGACACGGGAGAACTTTGACCGCGAGAAAATCGCGCGGTCTTTAAGGATCGCCTGCAGAAAGAGACCGATCGGGGAGGACAAGATCCAGGAGTTGACTGGAGCGGTCGAACAAAAATTTCTCGGCGAGGGTGAGAAAGAAATCAGTTCGACAAAGGTTGGAGAATTGGTGATGGAGGAACTCCGACAAGTGGATCAGGTGGCTTATGTTCGTTTCGCCTCGGTATACCGATCATTCAATGATGTGACAGAATTCATGGAAGCGCTGAGTACTCTTCTCGCTACCGAAAAGAAATCGAAGAAACCTAAGAACCCCAAGAAGAAAAAGGATAAAAGTCCTCCCAAGTAAATCGATGGGTCACACCCACCGATAAACCTCGACAGGTTGCCGAAAACCTTTCAGTTCAAAAGACCCCAGCATCCGAGCCTTTTCCGCTTGTTCGATCTTCAACATCTCTCTGAATGAAGAGGTGAGAAGTATCAGCGATTGAACCCCTTCATCAAGATAAATCGATTGGATCTCGGGTTCGCGACCGCGTAATCCCTCCAAAGAAAAAACACCGTGAATATGTTTACCGATTAACCCTTCGTTGGGACTGTAGTTCGCGGGCCCCCAATGAAGGGCGATACTCAGTTTTATTTCATCGGGATAAAGACTCTCATGATGATGAACGATATCGGCGACAGCACGCATCGCGGCTTCAACAGTCGAGAACGCGGAGAAGAAACCATCGCCTGTGCATTGAAGAAACGGTTCCTTTTCTGTCCAAAGGGAACGCTCAATGACTTGCCCCAGAGTGGAGACAATCTTCCCGACGAATTTCTCGCCATGCTCGCCGAGGAGTTCGGTGGATTTGACAAGATCCGCGACGAGATAAGCCTTGGTGTGCTGTTCGAACGAGGTGGTGGGAGGGATGAGGATGCTCCCCTTCTGGGTCTGGTTCGGAACAATTTGCGTCGCATAATCCTGCTCTTGCTCTTCGATCGCCATGATGAACAGTCGCGTTCTTCCGACCAAAACCATCGATCCGCTGGAAAGGTGTGTCGCCCCTTCGATCCTCTTCCCATCGACATAGGTCCCATTGGAACTCCCCAAATCGGTCAAAACAAGACTGGGTCCATCAACCTCAATCTGACAATGACGACGTGAAACCGCCTGGTCCCTGGAAAGACAGAGATCGTTATCGGTGGTTTTTCCTATAGTCATTTGGGGTGGATAGAGCGGGACACGGACCTCTCTGCCCTGAAGGTCCTTGAAAGTAATTAAAGCCGCTGGTCTCCTCGGTTCGCCCATGGTTAGGAAAGGTACAGGAACTACCCCACTCTGCCCAGACAATACTTTTTTTTCCCGTGCCTGAGCACGAGCAAGCGATCATGGAGTAGATCCCCTTGCAAGATTGATTGGGATTCCTCTTCAATTCGTCGGTTGTTGAGGTTGACCGCCCCCCCCTTGATCGCACGTTTCGCATCCCCTTTTGAGGAGGTCAAACCGCTTTCGACCAGGGCTTCGATGATCGAATACCCTGAATCTAATCTGTCTCGTCCGATCTCGAAGGTAGGAACCTCCGCAAAAATATCTTCCAGAGTCTTCAGATCGAGACCCTCCAGGCTTCCTCCAAACAGTGCCTGACTCGCATCGATGGCGGACTGCGCGGAAGCCTCTCCATGAACCAACGCCGTGACCTCCCAGGCTAGTTTTTTCTGAGCCTCTCGCGCCCCGGGATTCGCTTCGACCTGGGTCTCCAGTTCTGCGATCTCATCCAGGGGAAGAAAGGTGAACAATTTGAGAAGACGGACCACATCGGCGTCTTCGGTGCGCAACCAGTACTGATAAAACTGGTAGGGGCTGGTTCGGTCGGCGGTGAGCCACACCGCACCCTCTTCGGTCTTCCCGAACTT
>JAJDBZ010000031.1 GCA_029261095.1 Candidatus Omnitrophota bacterium
CTTTTCAAATCTTCCGTTGTCCACCTGGCTTGTAGTTCGACCATTGTCTTGAGAGTTTTGATCGGAAAAGTCTGACCCGCATGATGGTAAGTGACGGTGACCCGACGACCATTGGGATGTCTGAAGTGTTTATGAGATCCAACTTGGCGGTCCAAAAGGAATCCATCCCGCTCAAGTGCTGAAATCAGGGTTCTCGCATCCAGATTTCGAATCTTTTTGTAATCGACCACTTGAAACTACAGGGTAATCGCCAACTGAGTCGTTTCTTGTTCGGTAGAACGGTCCACGACATCGGCAGGGATAGACTCACCATGCTCGAGGAGACTCTCCACCACCATTCGAACCACTTCGTTGATGTGTTTGATGGCCTCCTCGCGGGTGGTTCCCCATGTCGATGCGCCTTGTTCGATTAGCGCGGGACAATAAGCGTTCCAGGCATCCTCATCTGGTTCGACGACGATTTGAAAATTGAAGGTTTTCATGTTTTTTCCCTTACTAAGAAATTCTACAGTGTTCCATGATCAAATCAACAGAATCCAATTACAGTCCGTCACCTGGGGTTATCATCGAAAGACCATGGAAAAATTCATTCGTAAGCGGTCCCTGGGAGATTCATCGATCCAGGATGATCTCGCCTACCGGTTGAGCCCACCCCCCGAGGAGTGTGTTGAGGAACCCTCAATTACCTTCAATCCGAAGTCAAATCCCAAACCACTCTGAGACCTATCGGCCCAAAATGACCCGCCGCCTCTGAAAATCTGGATGTCGAGGTACCGAGGTCCGGACCCGCCAAATAGACTCCCCCTCGTATCACCTCCGGGGTCCCATCGTTGTCGATCCATGCGCTCCCATCCGTTGGGGCATTCTCATAGGAACTGTGATAAGAGTCCCCACACCATTCCCAATAGCTTCCATGCATATCATAGAGTCCGAATGCATTGGGGAGGAGAGTCGCCACCGAACGTGAGGCATTTCCTTGAGGGCTGACACAGTAGTTCATGAAGTCGGTCAACCGAATCCCGTTTGCTGGATTCTCGCAATCCACACAGTCGCCGGTGCATTCCGGGTATTCGCCGAAATGGAATCGGGTCTCGCTTCCTGCACGGCAGGCATACTCCCACTCCGCTTCGCTCGGCAGACGGATTGGGAGTCCCGTTTGGGTTCTGAGCTCGTCGATGAATGGAAGTAAGGAATTGGCACTCATATTCAGCTCAAACGATTGGGGAAAATCGGGGCGTTCACAGGTAGGGCCACAACCTTGTCCGGTGATTGCACGGAACTGAGCCTGTGTGATTTCAGTCTCTCCGATATAAAAATCGTGACCCATCACCACCTCATGCCTGGGGAATTCATCCGGGTCGGCGCCCACCTGGCCTTGTCGTGCGCCCATCAAGAAAGAACCGGCGGGGATTCGGACCAGTCGAAGAGGTCTCGCACCCTCTTGGAGGCGGGGCAAATCGATCGTCACCACCAGACCGAAATCAGTTTCAAAATCGGTCTCATTTCCCCCAAAGATTTCGATCGATTCCGCCAACTGATTCGGGAAGAAATAGGGCGATCCGCTGAATGGAGGCATCGGGCTGTCGGGATCTTCGCGCGCAGCGCCGAAGGCAAAAACTCCTCCAAACTTATCGAGAGTGTAAAAACCGTTTCCGCAACCCGCGGAGAATTCCAAGTCTTCGAAGATCGATGCGGCGTCTTGTTCGAGGCCGGACCCCTCTTGCCCGGGCGGTGGAAACCCGGCTGTGATGTAGGGCATTCCGACTGTGGTGATGAGTTCGTTCGGGTTCTCGGGATCGCGGTTGTTCGCGAAGAAGACCGGATTGGCGGAATCATCGACCGGAACAGGATGGATTCCACCCCAACCATCGAAGAGGATCACGCCTTGTTGCGAGGAATGCAGCTCGGCATCCCGCGCGATGTCGAGGCCTTTGAAGAAGGGCCAGGCGTACGCAATGGGGTCTAACAACTTTTGTGGCGAGTTCTCGGGAGCATCCATCGAAGAATCGGCGGGAAATTCATTCCCTTCATTGTCGATGTGGAATCGACCGCCCATGCTGTCGATGATGACATAGCCATCGGCGATACTATTCTCGTCTTCATCGACCACCACAAGGGAAACCGCTCGGAGGGTCGCGCCACCTGGCGCTTCGAGTCCGGGCGCGCGCATATCCGGGCCGATCGGCACATCCCAACCGAGACCGAACCCATCGGTGTTGGGAACCCTAACCGGCGTTCCATCCAAGGCCGACCCCGCCCGATAGATTCCACCCGAATCGGTCAGCACCCAGAGTCCCTGATTGTCGATAGGCAACTCCAAGTCGACCGCGCGACCCTGTGGAAACTCATTGAGTTCATCGCCGAAGTAAAACATCTGGGGGATCGATTGATTGGGGTATTCCACAAAGTGAGCCACACCGGCCCCATCGAGCACCACCAGATCGGTTCCTGTTGCCTGTCCGACCTGAACAGTCGCCTTTTCCAAATCGCGGGCGATGACATATCCGAAATACAGACTCCCTGTGATCGTGGTCGGGTTCCCCACACGGTGGCGGCCCCCATAGGAGTCGAGGACATAGTAACCCGAGTCGCAGGGAGGAGTGGGGGTGGGTGTGATTGTCGGAGTCGGGGTGAAGGTGGGGACAGTGGACCCGGTCAACACATCACAATTCCCGGCGCCTCCCGTGTATCCCATGTCGTTCCGCACAGTTCCCTGCCCCGGTGGTAGACAGCCATCGTTGAACTCCGTGGCGGGGTTGCCGGCATCGATGCAGGGGCTGCCCGGTTGGAGACGGTAATCGCCGTTCTCGGGGTCGACGAAGAGCGGGTCGGTGTCGATGTTGAACTCACCACCCTCACTTGCATCAACCAGAGAATACGTGATCACAGGTGCCGACTGGGTGTCCTGAGTGACTATTAGATCTACAAGATGTTGCTGATTGGTGGAAATTATCGAATTGGTAATGGTCGGACTCGAATAAGCCAGTTTCATCGATTGACCTTGAAAGCCACCGTTGTCGGCGAGTGTGCAATTGGTAAACGTGGGATCAGAACTGTCACAAACGATTCCGCGAGTATTATTGGTGATTTGACAGTTTTGAAACTTCGGGTTGGATGAATAACAGTCGATCCCGGGCACGTTATCAGTAATAAAAGAACTCAGAAATGTTGGATTGGAATAGGAACATCGCACACCTCCAGATGAGATGGTGCAAATCTCCACAGTCGGGGATGAGAGCGATAGAAAGAGTTGGCCATAAACTCTGCAATCTTTGAGTAACGCGGATTGAACCTCTCTGCAGGCGATTCCGGTCTGAGTTGATTCCACAGAGACTACACTGAATCCCTCGATTCGAGTGTTCTCGATCTGGCAAATTGTAATCACACTTCGGGCGAACCCTGGTGATTCAATGGTTGTCGGATTCATCCCAGGATCCCGTTGATCCCTAGTGGTCTCGTTTCCCGCAAAACCGCCAATGAGAGCGAGACCCGGTTCAAAATTGACATCTTCGTAATAGGTCCCCTCTGCGACCCAGATTTCGTCGGAGGCTGAACACCGGACAAGAGCGTCGGAGATGCTCTGTAGAGCGTTCGACCAATTCTCGCCTTGCCCGCCTTTACCGGCATTCGCGTTGACATGAAGAAGGAGGGGGATATGCTGAGTCGGCCCTTGGGCGTATGTCGCGGGAGATTCCGATGCGCCCATGTCTGGCGCAGCGCCATTGAAACTCAAAGCGATATCCGTTCCCGAATTGATACAGGGAGACCCATCCTGCAGTGCGAAATCCTCTCCCGGTGGATGTACAAACAAGGGGTAAGCGTCAAGATTCCCAAGTCCAGAGAAACCCCCTTGAACGCAGCTATGGGTGATGACAGGGGATGAACTACCCGTATTGAAGACCTCTCTACCAGGATTCCATAAGATACAGTTGGTCAGATGGGGGACCGAGAAATCGTTGTATATTCCGCCGCCATCGGCTGCCGCCCGATTGCCCGTGATCGTACAATGGGTCAGCGCAATGTTGGAAGTGTCGGTTCTCAGCCCACCCCCCGATGAACCTGAAGAGTTGTTGGCAATGATGCACCTGGATCCGGTGAGAGTGGATTGTCTCAAAAAGATTCCACCACCATCGCCCTCGGCAAAGTTGTTAGTAACCCGACAATTCAGAAGGACTGCCTGTGATGATCGACAATTAATCCCACCACCACTACCCGATTGGTTTCCTGACAATTCACAATCGGTGAAGTTGCAATCGGCTCGGATGCAATAAATTGCACCTCCTGAGCTACGGGCTCGATTCCCGATAATTTTGCAGTTCGAGACAGATAAGATCGCCTCATCACATGCTATCCCACCTCCATCTCTATCGCTTCTATTGCCGGTAATTGTGCAGTTCGCAAGAGTCGCTGAATCGACAGATCGATAGTAGATTCCCCCCCCAGGTCCGATTTGATTCGCCCCACCACTGGTACCCGCTCCCGTCAACGTGAAACCATCAATCGTAGTCCCATTCACGCTGTCCACTCTCACCACCCTTTCATTCAACCCAGTCGCATCCAGGATCGTGGGATTGGCCTCCCAATCGCGTTCCTCGCGCGCCATCTCGGTTCCAGTAAATCCTCCATACAAAGCGGTCTGCTTCTCAAAATGAATCGCCTCCTTGTAAGTCCCGCGGGCAACCCAAATCTCGTCCCCGGGAATCGAAGCGTCGATCGCTTCGGTAACAGAGGTGAACGCGTCCGCCCATGAGGCGCCGTTACCCGACCCGGTGGCCGTGGCATCGACATACCGAATCGATTGACCGTACGATGCGCTCATGAGGAATGTCAGAAAGATACTGGTTAGGAAAAAACGTGGAATCAAACTTTTCGCAACAGTGGTGAGGGTCAAGGAAGAATCGCGAAGGTCATGTGAAACCGCCCTGGTCTCCATTTCACTCGCCTCCCATTCGGATCTAGAGATCACTTAGATAGTTTAAAGGTGAGTATAGGGTCGTACGAGAATAAATCAACTATAAAATATCCCGTTTTTTCAATTAATTTACATAAAAAATTCTCATGAGTAGACGTAGAATTGATATCATGCAGATTCACTCACCCAACAACTCCTCCACCTCTCCCAGCAACTCATGATCGCTGCCCTGAAGGATGAGCGCCTTGGCTTGTGTCAGCGGTTGGTTTGCTTGGTCGATACGACCCAGCGCGAGGTGACACTTTCCGATGCCCATCAGGACAACGACCCAATCGGGTTTAGCTTCGAGCGCCTTCTGGTAATGGAGGAGTGAGTCCTCGAAAAACTCTTCTTCGAAGAGTTCGTTCGCGAGGGAGAACTGCGCGAGCTCGTTGCCCGGGTCTTGTTCGATCGCCTGGCGAAACATTTCGATGCGGGGGTTGGTCATGGGGAAGCTCCAGGAACCTCTCCCCCTAACCCCCTCTCCGTGTTACGGAGAGGGCGAACTGAAGTCCCCTCTCCCCGCACCGCGGGGAGGGGGCTAGGGGGTGGGGTTGGTTTAAGCAGTTAGCGGAGTCTCGCTGATCGAGTCCGTCTTCTCGTCGTAGTAAAGAACCTTTCCGCGACGGTACGACTCAACCCCAAGAGTGATCGCGACTTGCGCGCAGAGTCCGGTGTCGACATCGAGGACCGGTTTCTCACGGCTCTTGATGCAACGAAGGAAGTTGTCCATGTGACCCTCACGCTCCTCGTTGGGCATCTCGACCACATCGCTGCCCCACTTCTCGACAAACTTGTCCTTAAACATTTTTTGCGCGATGACCCGGGTCTGGTTGCCGCTGTCCTCGAACTTCCCGGAATCGGTGATGACCACCGTTCCTTCGTGTCCGCGAATGGTCCCCTGAATATGGTGATCGTTCGCCATCGAGGAGGAGAGGACCAGCATGTGGCCCTTCGGGTAAACAGCCGTCATCGTGTAAGTGTCGGGGACATCTCGGCCATCGTCATGAACAAAGATCCCACCAGTCCCGGTGATCTTGTACGGGATCTGCGGTTCCGGCCAGGCGATATTGAGCGGCGCCATCACATGATAGAAAAGGTCGGTCGCGATGCCGCCCGAGTAATCCCAATACTTCCGGAAACGGAAGAACCGCTCGCCGCTGTATTCCCGTTTCGGCGCGGGTCCGAGCCAAAGATCCCAGTTGATGTGATCGTCGCCGGATTTGCTCGGGCCGGCATCTTCGTCGATATCGTTGTTCCA
>JAJDBZ010000301.1 GCA_029261095.1 Candidatus Omnitrophota bacterium
ACGCTGAGCAGTGGTCTGCCCTCACGATGCCTTATTCGCTGATCGCCACTCTAAAACCAATATAGGGAGTCCGACTCGATTCGAGAAGTGGATTTCGGCTTGCTGATCGAAGATTCTTTGCCGCGTCGTTCCAAGAACCACCTCGAACGACTTTAGAAGTACCCTCATTCATGCGCTGATTTGGTGTATTCTCTTCATATGAGTTTGTGTAGGTGTCATTACACCACTCCGAAACATTCCCATGCATATCAAACAGGCCAAACCCATTCCCTAAATGGTATGATCCAACTGGGGTGGTGTGCAGACTGCGACCAGATGGAGGGGCCACACCATAAGGAAATCTGCCATCATAGTTGGCGATTGTCGGCATAATAGTTGGACCAAAGCTAAATGGTGTAAGAGTTCTTCCCCGACAGGCATACTCCCATTCAGCTTCTGTTGGAAGTCTGTAGTTCCGCCCTGTTCTTTCTGAAAGCATGCCGCAAAAACGCTGACAGTCCAACCAAGAAACATTTTCAACAGGGTAATTTCCCCCAAGATCCTTGAAGTGAGACGGATTGAATCCCAAAACAGCCTGCCATTGAGCTTGAGTGATTTCGTATTTACTAATATAAAAATTATTTACATTTATCATTTGCTGAGGTCCCTCGTCGCTTTTCCGATCGTCTTCTTTCCTGGGAGAGCCAATCATGAAAGAGCCGCCCGGGACATAAACCATATTGAGCGAGTGATCCTCGGTCAGTGGTACAGGAAAGGACCACGCATTCATTACAGGTTGGCTCTTAATGACAACTTTGCGATTAAAGAGCCCTCCGACAATGTCCAGAACCAAACTCTTGAACATAAAAGATTCTATTTGTTGCTCCGCGTGAGATTGTTGTTGGGTATGGATTGTCCTCTCGACAGGTTCAAAAACAATTGGAGTTGGTGTCGGACCATGTGAACTATTGATTTGAATTGTTCCAATGTTGAAATCCTTGCGAGCCATTAGTGAAAGATTTTTCCTAAATGTAAAGTGCTTTTGGTCGGCAAGAACGATCTCTAGACCAATGTATTCACCGGCTGGTAATCGAACGCTGAAATGCCCCCGCCTATCACTTTTATCCTGACTATTAGTACCGATTACGGAAACTGCCCCACTCTCAATGGGTTTGGATTCTTGGTCAATAAGATAGCCATTTAATCTTGCGGTCATGTCCGATTTAGCAAGTAGGATGAAGTCACCCTCACCATCTATTACCCTGCTCTGAGGAGTCTGACCTGGGATGTAAGCGTCTCTAAGCCATTGTCCGAGTTCGCTAACCCGGATGTAACCATCTCTATTGAGATCAGCCACACCCGTTCTAAGAGCCGTGAGTAGTTTGTCTGTGTAGATTCCATGGCCTAGAGCAGAATCTTCTTGAGCTTTCTGCCCTCGAGTTCCGGCGGTCAGAACTTGAACGGCCCTCAACCTAAGTGAGTCAGAAACAGGCCGAGGAATCGACCTTGCAGTGGAGAGAAGACCCGAATAGCAGGCATCCGCAATGAACAAAATATGCTTGGCCGGAATCAAGTCACGCCAGTTTCGAATCTCGCGCATAGGAATGCACGTTCGATAGTACTCCGAAACATCAGAGGTACGATCTAATCTGATTTGAGCATCTTGAGGAATGAGAAAACCCATCTCTCCTCCACTTGCAAGGTCTATAGTCTGCCCGTGCCCACTAAAGTATATGATCACACCGTCATCAGAGCCAACATTGTCTTTGCTTACCAAGTCCGAGATCGCATTGTTGATTCCCGAAAGGGTTGCAGATTCTCCAAGCAATGTCCGAGTATTTTGAAAACCGAATTCGGTTCTGAGAATATCAGCAAGAGCAACTGCGTCTTCTTCAGCGTAAGTTAGATCAGGGATTCCAGGATCGGCATAATCGTTGATTCCAATGCACAGGGCATGAAGAGTGGAGTAGTATTCAGCAGGTCTCGCATCTACAGAATCTTCCAGGATCGTCCCGACACCTCTCTCTTGTCCAAATGCGGAGACCGAGAGAATCAATGATAAAGATTCTATCAGGAGCAAAAGCCTTTTAATTAGAAACCATCTGTGAAGAGCCATTTTTTTCGCACTAGAAGCAGCATATCAATTATATCTATAAATGATGGATTTTCAATCCACTACGATACGAAAACAGGGTCATATATTTCTCGTTCCAAAGTTGTCTATCCGCTCGGCTGGCGGGAAAATCGACTCAGAGCGATGGACACGAAACTGAGCAGCGCTCGGATCAGTCTGGAATGGTGTGGAAGAGGTATTGAATCATCGGGATCCCTCGGGACGACGTTTTTCATTGTAGTCGGTACTGGCGATCACGTTGGCGTCAATATTGGCGGGCCGGTTTGGCCTGAGTCGACCGCTGAGGTCGGAAGTTAACGCCGATGTGACCCTTCACCCGAAGACCAGACATTTCAGTCCTTTCCTCACCGCCAATCTCCAGACAACACCCATCCGGCCCAGTAGTATGGGGGAAACTTCGGTCTTTCGGTGGCTTCATCTGTAACCACTGGGCCCAGGCCTCGCCCAAGTTCACCACGGAGTATTGACAACTGTGCTTCGCGAAGGGCGTCAATCTTTGGCATTTTCTCTATCCACAGATTCTCATGGAACCTTGTCATCAAAGCCTCTGTGTAGATATCGTCCACCTTCCAGAGACTGGCCACCACTGTTTGTGCCCCTGCAATCTGTGAGGCTCGTTGGAGTCCGAGCAATCCCTCTCCGCTGATGGCTTGGCCAAGACCTGTCTCGCAACCCGAGAGCACCATGAGCTCCACGGCACCCAAATCGAGTGTTGCCATCTCCATAGCAGTCAATATGCCATCATCTTTGTCGGGTTGAGGTTCATTATTCGCACCAGCAAACGCGATACCGGACAACAGGCCCGGGTTCCATCCCACGACATCG
>JAJDBZ010000302.1 GCA_029261095.1 Candidatus Omnitrophota bacterium
TCTATCGGATGCAGCGATACGATGACAAACGTGCCGGAATGCACTGGCAGATCGGAAAGGGTGGGGGGTTCCACTACAAGGTAGCGCAAGAAAGGGGAGAGGCCCTGCCAGTTTCTGTGATGATGGGCGGACCTCCCGCACTCCTGCTTTCGGCACTCGCACCCCTGCCTGAGGGGGTTCCCGAAATCTTACTTACGGGTCTCCTCCAAGGAAAAAAACTCGATGTGATTGAACACTCCTCAAGGGATCATTCACTCGCCGCCGAGGCGGAGTTTATATTGCTAGGTGAAGTTCCCCCCGATGAAGTTCACCCCGAGGGACCTTTTGGAGATCACTATGGCTACTACTCTCTCGTCCATGATTACCCAGTCTTTCACTGTCAGAAGATCCTGAGGAGAAAGGACGCCATCTGCCCGGCGACTGTGGTCGGAAAACCGAGACAAGAGGATTTTTACCTTGGAGATTACCTTCAGGAGATGTTGAGTCCCCTCTTCCCGATGGTGATGCCTTCGGTGGTGGATCTCTGGAGTTATGGCGAAACCGGCTTTCATTCCCTTTCGGCGGCGGTGGTCAAAGAACGATATGGCCGCGAAGCGATGGTGAGCGCTTTTCGCATACTCGGAGAGGGGCAACTGTCGCTATCAAAATTTCTACTCCTCACAGACAAGCCACAAGATCTTAAAGAGTTTAGATCGGTCTTGACCCACATCCTCGCCCGCTGTCATTGGGAGACTGACCTCTTCGTCTTCTCCAACCTCTCGATGGACACTCTCGATTATTCCGGACCTGAAGTGAACAAAGGATCGAAAGGTGTCCTTATGGGGCTCGGAGATGCGGTCCGTGACCTTCCACATTCCTGGGAAGGGGAACCTCCCAAAGGTGTAAACGAAATTCATGTCTTCTCCCCCGGATGTCTCGTTGTGGGTGGACCGCAGTATGAGTCCGACCCGGACTTTGCATCCGACCTTGCGAAGGACGAGCGCCTTAAGGATTGGCAGTTGGTGGTCCTCTGTGACCGGCCCAAACAGGCAGCTGCGAGCTCGATCAATTTTCTTTGGACCGCGTTCACACGGTTCGAACCCGCGGCGGACCTTCATCCCTCGCGTTCCTGGGTCCATCGAAACCATATATGCTACGAAGCACCCATTGTCCTGGACGCCCGCATGAAACCCTGGTACCCCAAAGAGGTATTTTGTGACCAGAGTGTTTCAAATCTTGTGGAGAACCGCTGGAACGAATACTTCCCCGAGGGTAAGATCGAGATGGGCTCAAGCGATTTGGGGCACTTGACACCAGATTTGGGGTAGTTTGAAGTGACTCCAGAAGATTCGGAACGTTTATTCCATGATGTTGCGTTCTTGATGACCATCTGTATTTCGAAGTGCCATATCTTAAAAATCTTGAACCAAAAAGGAATCTTCATATGCGACTGATCCCAATCCCACTCTTCCTTGGATTCATCCTGATTACCTCTTCTTTCGCAGATGATTGGCCACAGTGGCGCGGGCCTGATCGGAATGCGATTTCGAAAGAAACAGGCCTTCTCCAGGAGTGGCCAGCGGAGGGTCCTTCACTTCGCTGGAAAGCCTCCGATATTGGCACCGGCTACTCAGCTCCGATCATTGTCGATGGCAGGGTTTACCTCCAAACCACTCGTGACGATTCCGAATACACAATTGCCCTTGATGAGAAGACCGGCGAAGAAATCTGGGCGACCAAATTCGGAACGATTGGAGCAAACTTCGGTCCGCAATATCCGGACACCCGAAGCACGCCAACCTTTAATGAAGGTCATCTTTACTGTGTCGCTTCGGGAGGCGAAATTGCCTGCTTGAAAACAGAAGATGGATCCGTGGTCTGGTCGCGTCACCTCAAGGATGATTTCGATGGCTTTCCCGGTGCATGGGCTTATTCCGAATCGCTGCTTGTCGATGGCGACACAGTCGTCTGCACACCCGGTGGAGATTTCGAAACACTGGTGGGGTTGGATAAGGCTAACGGTGAACTCAAATGGAAGTCCGACATTGATGATGTGGGTAGTGCCGAATACGCTTCAGTGATGGTTGCCGAGGTGGGTGGAGTTCGCCAGTATATTCAGTTCGTCAGGAAAGGTGTAGTCGGTGTCGAAGCCGGTAACGGAAAATTTCTTTGGGTTTACACAAACACGGAAAGTCGGGGCGCCAATATACTCACTCCAATCGTTCTGGGTGACAAAGTCTTTTCGGCCGGTGGCCGGTCCGGTGGAGGGCTCATCCAACTGGTCCCCGAAGACGGTGGTGTCAATATCAAGGAGTTGTATTTCAACGACGATTTGAAATCGAGTATCGGTGGAGTGGTGCTAGTGGATGGCAACCTCTACGGAACTTCAGGTCCCGCCATGTACTGCGCCGACTTCGAAACCGGAGAAGTGAAGTGGAAAGAACGAGTCGTAGGGGAAGCCTCAATTTGTTACGCAGATGGAAGACTCTATGTGCGCGGTCACAATGACGGGGCTGTAGCTCTTGTTGAGCCCTCCCCGGATGGACTTATTGAGAAAGGCCGCCTCGAACAGGTTGATCGCAGCGACACTCGTGCTTGGCCACATCCCGTTGTCGCCAATGGTGGACTTTACTTGCGGGACATGGGAACGCTGCTTTGCTATGACATCTCACATAAGGACTCGGAATAAGGATTGAACCCACTCCATCACCACTCGATACCAGTTCGGCATCACCTCGAGCTGATCACTTGTTTCGATCGTTCTATGTTGCGGCTAAAGTCAGGAGTCTTCCGCTAAATCATTACTCCCAAAAAAAATCCATTGATCAAAGAAAAATTCGCTGGACACCCATTGTCAGACAGGTTACAAATAGAGAAACGGTGAAGTTCCCCAGGACTGGAGGGCTTTTCGTGTGAAGTGCCAAGGTGCTAAGGAATGATGCCCGCGGACCAGGATGCCGTCTAACTTCAACTGAAAGTGTGACTCGATCATGTCTAAACACAATCGCCTAATGGACCTCAGTTTGTCAGATCTATGTTTCTTATCCTCATCCCTTCTAATAATCCTTGCCCTCGGGGCCAGTGCATTCGTTACCCCAACCTCTGAAGCCATGGACGATCTAGGGTCCCGCACTCAAAAAGGACCTGGAGGAATCGATTTCGGCGACGCGCCCAACGCATATCAAACGAGTCTCTCATCCGACGGTGCTCGGCACAATGCGACCGGTCCCCTGCTGGGTGCTCGGCGCGACACAGAAACGGATGCAGCCACCCCGCTAAACGGATTCGGTGACGACGTGATGGGTTCCGGGGGCGACGATGATGATGGGATCGTGTTTGCCTCGTTAGGGGTGAAGATCGGGGTTATGAACACAGTCACGGCGACGATCTCAGGATCCGCTGGCGATACTCGGTTATACGGTTGGATAGACTTTAACGACGACGGGGATTTCTCCGACACGGGGGAGCAGATCGCGGACGGTATTGGAGCATTCGCCAATTTGAGCGATGGACCGACCAACATCGATTTCACACCGTCAGCCGAATCGGCCACGGGGCTGACTTATGCTCGGTTCCGTGTTTGCACAGAAGCTGGACTCAGTTTTGACGGTCTGACTGCTGATGGAGAAGTCGAAGATTATCGAGTCTGCCTCGTCGCTCACACCGCTGGTGCGGAGGGGGTGTGTCAGATATCCGACCAACCGGGAGGTTTTGAAGACAGCTTCCTCGAGTCGATCAGCGGCGATGGTGAACGGATTTTGTTTCAATCCACGGCAAATATTACGGGACAAAACCCAGATAGATTCTTCGAACTGTTCCTATTCGACACGACGGATGGAAGCATCACCCAGATTTCCGATTTCCCCTTGGGGGTTAACGGTCCCTTTGATGCTCGAATCAGCGGAGATGGATCGACGATCGTATTGGACCAAAATGACGATCTGTTTAACGAGCCAACCGATCTGGTTCTGATCGATGTGACGACGGGGGTCTCCACGACAATTGCATCGGATCCTTTTGGAACGTTCGAAGCAGCAATCAATCACGATGGGAGTCGAGTTGTTTTCGAATCGGAACTCGACCTCACCGGAAACAATCTGGATGGAAACGAGGAAATCTTCTTGTTCGAGGTCGCCACCTCCACTTTCACCCAGATCACAGACACCACAGGATTTGCCCCTTCACAATCTCCTCCCGGCATCAGTGGCGATGGGACAAGGATTGTGTTCACTTCCGAACACGATATTACGGGAGAGAATTCGGATGGGAACGCGGAGGTGTTTTTGTTCGACACAAACACCTCCAATTTCACCCAAGTAACAACCAGTACTGGCGGACCTCCATTTCTTAACATCGACGAAAATGGATTCCCCGTGATCAGCGCCGATGGCAACCGGATTGCTTTTCGATCCGATCGCGATCTGACTGGTGGAAACGCGGATGCGAATTTCGAGATCTTCTACTATGACGTCGCCACTGGGATCACCACACAGGTCACCAACACCACCGGCGGATTCGATTTAAATGGAATTAATGCCAACGATAGCCCCTCAATTACCGCGGATGGGAATATCATCGCCTTCGATTCCAATCGTGATCTGACCGGGTCCAACCCCGATAGCGATAATGAAATATTCACTTTCAATGTGTTGGGCGGCACATTTACCCAGATCACGAATGCCGCATCACAACCCCCATTTTCATTCGAAAGTTATCGACCACTGATCATTTCAGACGGCAGTCAAATCGCCTTTGACAGCTCGGCCAACCAGGCCGGTAGTAATACCGACGGAAACGTGGAGGTGTTCTTGTACGACACCACCAATGGGGTCACTCAAATCACTGACACCAAGAACCGAAGCAGTACATCCCCCACGATGAACCTGAATGGGACGCTCATAGCTTTTTCCAGCGTTGGGGACCTGGTTGGAAAAAACGCCGATGGAACACCGGAGATCTTCCTATTGGACACAACTCGCTCCGATCTTGTTCAGATTACCAACTCCACCACGGAACTAGGTTTCAGCGGTGGTCCTGATATTTCTTCAGACGGACAACACCTGGTTTTCGTCTCGACATCCGACTTGACTGGCAACAACTCTGATCGTAACGCCGAGATCTTCACACTTGATCGTGCCACGATGTCCTACGCGCAAATCACAGACACGGTTGGTGGCTTCGATTTCTTGCCGATTGGACGGTCGTTCAGCCTCGGCTTTGCGAGATTCCAGTACTCACCATTCATTAGTCAAGACGGATCTCAGTTAGCCTTCATGCTGAATCAAGATTTGACAGGAAATAACGCCGACGAAAATTTCGAGGCCTTTCTTTTCGACGTCTCGACATCCGGATTCACGCAAGTGACCAACACCATGGATGCCGGTGGTTTTGCAAGCAATCAAGGATTCGCTGCGAGCTCAGACATATCGACGCTTGCTTTGGTTTCCACCTCCGATTTCACTGGCGAGAATGCTGATGGATCCAAGGAACTCTTCTTGTTTGATGTCGGGACTAGCAACTTTCGTCAGATCACGAATTCCCCGTCCATGGAATTTGTCGAGATATTTGGACCAGCGCTTGATGGGGATGGAACGGTCGTTGCCTTCGAGTCGAATGGTGATTTCACCGGCCAAAACCCCGACGGTGGCAACGAGTTATTCATTTTTGACACCGAGATTGATGCGTTTACCCAAATCACGAACGAGTCCACTCTCTTCTTCTTTCAAGGTGCCTCGATCGGCGCGGTGAGCGATGACGGGACACGAATTGCATACGTCTCCAGAGAAGACCCAAATGGCTTTAACGCCGACAATAGCAGTGAACTATTCCTTTTCGATACGAATACCGGTTTAACCACTCAAGTCACAAGTACAGTGGGTTTTTCGGATTTCGATGACCTGACAGTCATTGATCCCGTCATCAGTGGGAACGGTGAGGTGGTCGTATTTGAGGGTGAGGAGGTCGATTACACCTGCGACAATGTCGACCTGTCTCTCGAGGTCTTCGCGGTCGATGTCTCATCGATTGATTCCTCTGCGGCTCCAATCGATGCCCGGACCTGTATGGACTTTGGTGACGCGCCCCAAGGAGTCATGGTCGGGGGGGTCTTGCGCCAATACCCGACTTCGCTGCCGGATGGGGCGCGGCATCGATTCGATGTGAACAGCCCGTTCCTGGGAGAGATGTTGCCGGATGCGGAAATCGATGGACGGCAAGATTCATCGGCGCTTGGGGACGACAACGACGTTCAAGGCGACGACGAGAATGTGGACGGGGCAGGGGGGCTGACTTTTGTTAGGGGGCAGTCGCTCGCAGGTTTTTCGTTGACACATCGAGCCGCTAATGACGGTGCGTTTCTCAACGTTTGGGTCGACCTGAACATCAATGGAAGTTGGGATGATCCAGGAGAACACGTCCTCGCCGATGGTCCGGTAGCTCCCGGCATCGGAAGCACGCCGCTGGACAGCATCACGATCCCGGACGCCACCGCAACTGGCACCACCTTCGTCCGCGTGCGGATTAGCACCGAGCCCGGCTTGATGCTGCGCGGGGAAGCGCCAGACGGTGAAGTGGAGGACTTTCTGGCAACCATTAAACGAGTGGTTTGTCCACAACCGTATCCCGATTTCAACATGGATGGGCGCGTTGACTCAGCGGATCTCTCGCAATTGATCCAGGGTATCGAGAATGGTGACGCCGCCTTTGACTTGACTGAAGACAACATGGCGACCGAGGAAGATCTGATCGAATTCAATCTGAGTTGGTACGCGGAGGACTGTGCTCCCTAGTCATTCCGTCACCACGTGATACCAATTCCGCATCACCTCGAGCAAATCGCTCGCATCGACAATGTTGTCCCCGTTGATATCCGTGGCGGGGTTGAGCGCAGTAGGAACCGGTGTCGGCTCTCCACCCTCCGGCTGCGCGTCGTTCAAGGCTTTGAACATCAGCATTCCGTTCTCTTCCATCACATCGAACATGAAGCCCTCAGCGACTCCCTCGAAGATCGTCGTGAGATTGGTGACGCTGGTGGTCCCGTCAGCGATGAGGAAAGCCACCTGGTCA
>JAJDBZ010000303.1 GCA_029261095.1 Candidatus Omnitrophota bacterium
CATTCCGTTCTCTTCCATCACATCGAACATGAAGCCCTCAGCGACTCCCTCGAAGATCGTCGTGAGATTGGTGACGCTGGTGGTCCCGTCAGCGATGAGGAAAGCCACCTGGTCACCCATCCGAGGTAGGAAACCGTCGACGAAGACGAACCGAACCGTCGCGCTTTGGATATTGATCGAGCCGGTGGCGTGGATCACGTCGTAATCCCCCTCCGCCAAGCCGCCGATCTCGATCTCCAGCAGCGCTCCGTCCATTTCGACATCCCCTTGAATAGTCAGTTCGCCAATGGGCGCGTTCTCATTCGAGGGGCCTTTGAATGGGGAGACGACTATCCCAGGCGCGATCTGTCCTCCAAAATTCACGTCGCCTATGATCAAACCCACCCCTTCTAGCTTCCCGTTGCCGAGGACTGCGTAAATAGCCGTTTCGATAACCCCGCTGTTTAAGGTTACCTTTCCTGATCCGCCATCCGTATCGAGGGGTTCTCCCACGACAAAGTTCGTAGCGCTCTTCCAGGTGGAATTTCCAATCAAGAGGGTCCCATTCCCCACGCCCGTGTTCGCCACGAGTGTCCGGTTGCACATCACCAGCGCTTGGTTCCTTACCGTCATTTCCCCGGTCCCATCCTTCGCGATCGATACAGCGAGACCCGGGACCATCAAGGTCGAACCGGGGTCTTCGATACCCAAATACCCATCGGACCCGATGTAGACTCCCAAGTCGACCACCCCCATATCCGCTTCATCGGATTCGGACATCACGACTGCGCCGTGAGTGACGGTCATTCTACTGTCGCCCTCCGTCCCAATGGATAAAACGCGACCGAACCTCCAGAGCGCAGAGTTGCCTTCGCTGCCCACGACTGCAACGCCAGTGGAGTCAGGATTGAAACCGAGGTACACCTCATCGCTCTGAATGACGCCACCA
This sequence comes from Candidatus Omnitrophota bacterium, assembly GCA_029261095.1. GTDB lineage: Bacteria > Hinthialibacterota > Hinthialibacteria > OLB16 > OLB16 > JACKFH01. The sequence goes on from JAJDBZ010000303.1 coordinate 929, forward strand.
TACTGGTTTACGGTTCCAAAGTGTTCAAATCCGATGGCCAGATTCCCCGTGATCCATTCGGCCACGCCGCCCTTGAAAGGAACCTCCTGAGATACGTTGACCTGACCAAAGTTCCTCTCCCCCACGCTAGTTTCCGAACTCTTAACGGAGGCGAAATCGTGGATCTTCAGGGATCCTATTCCCTCATACCCGACCACCAAACGTCCTTGCTCGATCCAGCTCGAACCGTTCTCGACGACGACGTTCGTATTCGTACCTGCAACCGACCCAATCGTCGAGAAAAGGGATTCCAATTGATGGTTGGCCAAAGTGAGTGTGGAATCGCTGACACTCGTTGCGCCCACTACCAACGAGGGCGATTCCTCCGAGCCTCCCAGGACATTGTACGAGCCGCCGGAGAAAGTGGGCGCGCCTTGCTTGATTAGGGCGCGGGAGGATTCCTCATCACCGAAGTTGATGACGTACGTTTCCGCCGTATCGAAAATCGAGGTTTGCCCTGCGCCTGGAACCTGTTGCGGTTCCCAGTTAGTGGCCTGGTTGTAGTCGCCGCTGATCACGTCCCAAGTAATTTCTTCGACTGATGCCTCTTCTTGTCCGACGCTAAAACTCAATTCCAGAAAAATTTCCAAATCATTATCGGAGGCGCCTTTGGGGCCCGTCATCATCTCCCCCATGCCAGTAGCGGTAATTGTGTACACGCCGGGGTCCAGGTCGATGCTGTCCCCCCCCCTCTGTACTCCCTGTGACAGGTCTCCGGATGCCTCAAACTCGAAAAGCGTTTCGGAAGCGCCGGAGATCAAATGGGCCATGACCGACGCTGTGCCGGGCCCCTCTATAAGCCCATAAGCCGCGGCGTTAATGAAGATCTCCGCCGGTCTTTGTGTGACCTGGAACTGAAGGGTTCCCATCGCGGACGATTTGAGGTCGCGGCTAGCTACGTTATTTTGACTGGGGAGAAGCGAAATCTGTTGATCCATAGAACTGATTAAACCGTCGACGTTGACGTTATTCCCACTCATTTCGAATGCTGCGAGGGCGGTTTCTATACCCCTCAAGGTTCTCGTCTGTATTCGAGTCTGAAAGTCGGTATCAGCGAACGCAAACGTGTCAGTCGAATCGCTCACAGTCTCCTCATATTCCTCACCACCGGTGGTCGTATACTCGATCCGAACGAAGGTCTCGATTTGGCCTCCAAGGAGAATGACTTCGGCGGGTGCTTCGAATGCATATCCAAGAAGTATTGCAGGCAGGCAGAGTACGAGTTTCAATCTGGAAATCCTGTTCATGATAAATTCCTCCTCTTTTCGCTAGGATAGGCGGTATTACATTAACACTGCGCTTCAGAGCATCATCATAACGCTAATTCCTCTTTAACACTCACTGTTCTATGATGTGATACCAATTTCTCATAATCTCGAGTAAATCACTTGCATTGATGACATTGTCTCCATTTGAATTCGGCTTCTGGCCGAACTAAAAGCCAAACCTATACTCGCTACGGAAGATTTGAGATTTCTCGCCATCCGATTGTTGCCAGACGATCACGGCGTCACCGTTGCTGTTCAGTGCCACATCCGGGGAGTTTAAGGTTTGTCCGTCTGGGTTGATGTGATCGGAGAGATCGGTGGGATCGTTCCAAGAACCAGAGCGGTAGTGACTCCGAAAGATTTGATTATTCGTACCATCGGATTGGACCCAGGCGATCACGGCGTCACCATCGTCGTTCATCGCGACACGGTGGAGACCCGCGTCCTGTCCGTCCGGACTGATGTTGTCCGAGAGACCAGATGGGTCAGTCCATGAACCGTTTCGGTATTCGCTGCGGAAGACTTGGCTATTTGCGCCGTCATTTTGGAACCACACTATGATGGCTTGACCGTTATTGTTCATCGCCACCTGGGGAGAGATCGCGTTCTGTCCACTTGGGCTGATATTGTCCAAAAGGTTGACTGGATCTGTCCACGAACCATCGCGGCGTTCGCTTCGGAAGATTTGCTCGTTCGCCCCATCGGATTGTCTCCAGGCGATGATCGCGTCGCCATTGTCGTTCAACGCCACCTGGGGTTCGACCGAGTCCTGTCCGTCCGGGCTAATATTATCCAAGAGACCGGAGGGGTCGATCCATGAACCGTTTTGGTATTCACTGCGGAAGATCTGATTGTTCGCGCCGTCCGATTGATACCACACAATCACAGCGTCGCCATTGTTGTTCAGGGCCACCTGTGGGAATGCTGCGTCTTGGCCGCCCGGGCTGAAGTGGTCAAAGATGTTAGATGGATCGGTCCACGACCCATTGCGGTATTCGCTTCGAAAGATTCGATATTTCTGGTTGAGAGAAAGATCAGGTTGCTGCCACACGATCACTGCGTCCCCGCTGTCGTTTAAGGCAACCTGTGGAGCATCCGCATCGCTACTGTCGGGACTGATGTTGTCTGAAAGGCCTGTGGGGTCAGTCCACAAGCCATCGCGGTGTTCGCTGCGGAAGATTTGGAGGAACGCCCCATCGGATTGCGACCAGACAATCACAGCATCGCCGCTCTGATTCAGCGCCACTTTGGGGGAATGGGTGTCCTGCCCGTCCGGGCTGAAGTTGTCCGAGATAATCGCAGGATCGGACCATGATCCGTTACGGTTTTCGCTACGGAAGGTTTGAAAGAACGAGCCGTCGGATTGACTCCAGATAATTAAAGCGTCGCCGTTGTCGTTCAGCGCGATCCGTGGTTGACTCGCATTCGTCCCATCTGGGCTGATGTTATCGAGGATACTCCTGGGACCAAACCATTTCTGACGGGCCAGGCGCATCCGCTGACCGTCCGCAAGGAGTTCCACGATTCCATCGGAAGCCACTTGGAGAAAGACATCATCTCCCAACTGAATACTATCTCCAGGATTGCTCAAAGACCCACTCAAACTCATCGCCATCGTCGCGGAATCCGCAGTGTTCGCACTATCCGCGAACGCAGCATGTTCACTGTTTGCGGATTGTAGGGCGAAGGGAACGCTGTGGATTCGGACTCGTTCCGGAAATCGGTCGCTGGTATCCAAGCCATCTTCCCCTACGTCGATGGCGAGTTCGTACCATACATCGGTCGCAGAAAGAACGACCGGAGGCAGAACCGTGTCGATCGAAAACCGCCCGGCTTTCGAGATCGAAACCTCTCCCGTCACAGAGGCGAGTTCGTTTCCCCCCACCGCGTCCGTATGAAAACTAATGATGTAATCGAGTGTTCCCAAAACAGGTCCCCCACTGGGCGCCTCGATACTTCCTTGAATGGTGGTCGTTTCTGGAACGGCCCAAACGCTGGATTTCCATAGAATGATGAAGATCAATAACGTCATGAAGACTGTTCTGTGTACCAACATGAAATGTCCTCCTATTACCATTCTGCGAACTGGGTCCAAAATCAAAGCTGATCACTACCACGCAGAGTAATAGCGTGGTCTATCATCATTGCGTTACAACCCGGTACCAGTTTCTCATCACTTCAATGAGGTCGTCCGCATCGATCACCTTGTCCCCATTCACATCGGCGGCCGGATTAAGAGCGGTTGGAACCGGTGTCGGTTCTCCCCCTTCAGGCTGTGCGTCGTTCAAGGCTTTGAACATCAGCATTCCGTTCTCTTCCATCACATCGAACATGAAGCCCTCAGCGACTCCCTCGAAGATCGTCGTGAGATTGGTGACGCTGGTGGTCCCGTCAGCGATGAGGAAAGCCACCTGGTCA
>JAJDBZ010000304.1 GCA_029261095.1 Candidatus Omnitrophota bacterium
AGCGGCGAAAATTGCCGCGATCACCAGTCCCGTGAGACCTGGGGGGAAGACCGCCCCCATGAAATAGGGAAATATTTGATCCTCTGCGTTCCCTTCCTTAATCCACCCAGGCATACCGCCGACCTGTTCAAAATAAGTGAAAAGCGCCACACCCACAAAAATGAGAACGGTCATCCAGACGACATCCCCGATTGCGGTAATGACAAACCCGGAACGTGCGTCCTTGATGGTCTTCGATGTCTGAAATCTCTGGACCATGACCTGGTCGCTGGTGTAGGTGGTGATGCGGCTAAGGAGTCCCGACCAGAAAAAACCAATCAGAGGGAGAGGGATGAAGAAGTACCCGAGGATGGATCCAAAAAATCCACTGCTCTCTGCCGCTCCCGACTGGTAACTGGTATCTCCCACTCGCATGGCATTGGCCATGATGGCGCCGAATCCACCCTCCACATTCATGAGTATGACGATTATGGTGATGGTCAGCCCGCCAAACATGATGCAGAATTGAGTGACATCGGTCCAAATCACCGCCTTGATTCCACCCAGCATAGTATAGAAGGTCACCAGGGAGCCCAGCACGATGATGGCGGGATAGAGCAATTCCGGATTCCCTGTGGCTGTTGTAATCGCCAGGCACGGAACATATAGAGCGGTCGCCATCCAACTCAACCGCCAAAGCATGAAAATGCCCGCAGCCAATGCCCGGACACTGACATCAAACCGCCTCTCCAAGTATTCATAAGCGGAGAACACATCTAATCTCCGAAAGAGGGGGAGGGTAATGTAAAAGACATAAGGGTAGAGGAAGAACCAAGTGAAATTGACGACGATCAGAACGATTCCAAACTTGATGACTCCGGAGGGTTGCATCAGGTAGTCCATCCCGCTGTTGAGCGCTGCCATCAGAGAGACTCCCACCGGAATCCACTTCATGCTTTTGCCGGCAAGGAAAAAATCTTTCAGGTCTTTCTGTTTTCGTGAATGATAAAATCCTATCCCGGCCAATACTGCCAAGTATCCGAGAATGATGAGGGCATCCAGCAGATGAAACGACAACCCGGTTTGCGGCGAATCCATGTTTGAGCAACTCCCTTATTCAGGATATTAGGCTTTACCCGTTGAGGTTGAACCTGCGGATCAACTCCGGTACTCTTTAAATCTGAAAACGTTTGCAACAGGGAATATAGCCGTTTTTCCCCTCGATTCAAGAATCTATTTTCTGATGGAGCATTGGCCATGCATTTTCGAATTGTTTCTTGTTTGACCCAGACCTTAACCCTATTTGTGCTTTGGATCCCCAGCGCCCTCCTTTTGCCCCCTGCGGAGGCGGAATCCAATGCGGCCTCCATGCATCAGATTCAAGGAGAAGGTTATGACATCAGTCCCCCACTCACTCCGGTCGACCTGCGATGGGGGCCCCAACTCTTTGTAGACGATTTCCTGATTGCGGATAGTCAAAACCTATTGAAGACGACCCACTCGCCTGAACGGTATGAGGGGAACCCTATCCTGGGCCATGAGCAAGGAACCACACAACCCTATGTCACTGTTCTCAAGGATCCTTCAAGCAACCGGTTTCGAATGTGGTACAACCGAGACATCGGAAGAGATTCGGCTGTCGCTTACGCGGAATCGGAGGATGGGTTGAATTGGGAGACTCCAAACCTCGGGATCCTGGGAGACAAGAACAAGTTGTTCGGGATTAGTTCTAGCTTTCAAAACGGATATGGGGTCAGTGTGCTGGATGAAGGACCTCAGGCCGATGACCCATCACGACGATACAAGGTGGCCTGGTGGGGACAGGAAAAAGAATGGCCCGCTGGTGATCCAGGACTTCGAGTCGCGTTCTCACCGGATGGCCTTCATTGGGAAAAATTCAAAGGGAATCCCGTCCTTCCCGATTTCTCCGAGGCCCCCTATTTCGAGGAGGATGACCGCCGCCGCCCCTATGGAATCGGAGATATTATCGATGTCTATTGGGACAGCTTCCGCAATCGTTACGGGGTCATGCTCAAGACTCCAGCTATCTCCTCCGACGGTTTAGAGACTGGGCCCAAAGCCAGGACCTATATTCGCCGACTTGTGAGCACATCCATTAGCAACGATTTTGTAGACTGGCTCCGGCCCTGGCGGGTGGTCGTCCCAGAAGAACGCGATGACGGCCTACTGGAGTTCTACGGGGTGGGTGGTCCGATATCCCGGGGTAGTCTCTTAATCGGTTTTGTCAGAATGCTCCGGGATGATCTCCCACACAATCCTGGACAGCCTGCCGAAGGAATTGGATATGCGACTCTCGCCACTAGTCGAGATGGAATCCATTGGGAACGACACGAGGACATCTTCTTCGATCGGAGTCCGGACCCGGAGGCATGGGACCGAGCCATGACCTGGATCGGCTGTTGTCTCGATATGGGCGAAGAGATGTTCATCTACTATGGAGGATACAAACGAGGGCATAAAATCGAATCCCGCACTGAAAGGCAACTGGGGCTCGCGCGAATGCCGTCGGATCGTTTCGTTTCACGTGATGCGAAAGCGAAGGGAAGCCTGACCACCGTTCCGTGTTATCTCCGCACAGGGG
>JAJDBZ010000305.1 GCA_029261095.1 Candidatus Omnitrophota bacterium
AGGAGATGGAAGATCATTAAGTTGTGGGTTAGCCGTTACAGTGATTTTCTTCATTTTGTTCATTCTATTCATCGGGATTGCAGGCATGGCGGACAGTAGTTCCTCCGTCCTCCCGACTGTCCTAAGCGGTCATTTTAGGAGCGCAAGAACCTTAATTATGGATTACTACGAAAAGCAAAACTCTTTCCCCCAGGATTCCGATGAATTAAACGCGTTCTTAGGGGGGACAGGGTTGGGTTTCGACCCGTATCATCCTAAGAGAGCCCCAATTGGTTATCGTCATGTTTTGGATGGGACTCAGGAGAGCTGCGAGCTGTATACCTATAGACTGGAGGCGCCCGTTTGGATCTGTTCGGCATCCGGGTCGGAGGTGGAGTGGAAAACTTCGAGGGAATTCGACGAAATCCTCAGCCCTCAACTGAGCGCGGAGGGAAGGAATCTCGCATTGAGACCAAATCCAAGTTTGGGTGATCGAGTCTTATACTACGCGGCAAGGATTAAAGAGATTCTTTTTGCTCCGTTATTCTGGCTGGTCGATAAGACTCAGGAAGACAGCACGGACAATGAACTATGACAACTTTTGGGAACCGCATGAGCAATTCAAAAACATAAGGAGGTTGTGAAAATGGGACGTTTGATCGGTGCGATTGTGGCGTTGTTTGTAGCATGGAGTGCGATGGATTTTGTGATTCATGGAATGCTGCTGACTTCCCTGTATGAAGAGACAAAGGAGTTTTGGAGACCCCAGGAGGAGTACAAGTATGGCCTCATGAACATTGTGACACTGGTCTCGGTAATCTGTTTCACACTGGTGTACGCCTGGTTTTTCAAAGAGAAAAACCTGATGGCCGGTCTCAAATACGGATTGTTGTTCGGGATCGGGTCGGCCATCACTATGGGCTACGGGACCTACACCTACATGCCGATTCCTTATCACTTGGCACTTTACTGGTTTCTCGGACGGTTGGCGGAATCACTTGTGGCGGGAGCCATCTTGGGAGCGATTGTGAAAGACGATTCTCCACCGGTTGCGGCAACTGAATCCTAACACGATCCATCCGGAGTGGCCCGGAACCCGATTACGGGTTGAAGTTTATCCACGGGATCGACAAACCGACTTCAGAGGGTGGGCGGTGGATGTAATAGAATTCGCAGTGGACCACCCCTTGCCCACCGGGTTCGTCCTCGAAATAGACTTGTGTCGTGTAATCATTTTCTTCATTCGGTTGCTCGAGGACAAAGGGGTGAAGCGGGCGCGATTCGAGATCCCTAATGATCACAGTCACTTCATCGTTTGGAATTGGCCGTAAAATTTCCAATTTATCGATGTGCGGGTGGTCCCATCGCATGTGTTGAATCTCAGTCTCTGTCCCAGAAACGATCAGAATATCGTTCCCATCGATCTGACCCTCGAACTCTCCGAACAAGACAGCCTCTTCCTTGTATTCCTCGAGCAATTCCCGATAGAGCGCTTGTTGCCCGGATACCGTTTCCTCGATCTCGGCTCGGGTCGGTCCTTTATCGAGTATCGCTTGGACTGACTCAGGATCTTCCAAAGCTTCCGCGGCTTTCCTGATCAATAAATCGACTCCGAAGAGTTTGTATCCAAACCCGGGGGCTTCCACGAATGCTTTCCTTGTGGCCAACATGTCTTCATGAACCTCAGCAAGAATCGCTCTAGACTCTGGATTGGGGTCATCAAGGAATTCAAATAGGGAAAACGCCATTCGAACATATTGGATGTTGGTTTCGATCAAGTGATTGGTCATGTTCAATCTGTTTTCGACATCCCTAGCGAGATCGGCATCAGTGAATTTCGATTGAACAAATTGAAATTTCGCCTTCATGTCGCGGGCGATTGCTAGACCGTGATGGAGGTCTTGGAGGGTTTCCTCCTTCCAAGGTTTGCAGCGAAGATAGATCCTCTTCCAAAACTCCAGGTGTTCCCTGCCCCGGTCGATTGCCGGGATCCCCATCTCCGGGAATGTTCCGACCCGCATGTGAATGAACGAATTATACTGACCGTACGATACCGGTTCGATGTGGAGACCATATTTGTAGGCGCGAGGCGAGAGAAGACAGATCTCCGCCATCGCCTCCGCGATCTCTGGACCGAAATGAATCGAACAAAAATCTTTCGCGATCTGTTCGATACTCTCGTCCGGATCCCACTGGAGACGATAGAGGACATAACCATAAGCCTCATAGGTCCCCCAGCGGTCTTGAGCATACCCTCCGGGAAGACCCACCCCCTCAATGGTTCCAGTGTCCGGCATCAAAAAAGTCTGTAATCCGGCTTGAAAATATTGACCGGAAAAGGTCGGGAACAGGTACGCCTTTCCTCCTTCGTAATAATTCATCGGTTCGAAACGGACGATGGCTTTGTGAGGGGTGAGGTTGAATGTGGGATTGTAAGGTTGGTGCCACCATCGGTCGGCGGTGGTGATTTTCGGAACCAGATGAAAATTCTCAGTGGGAATCTCATCCGTAAAAATCTCCCGGTGGACCTCCGGTTTGGTGAGTTCATGGAGGACAAGACTCCAGGTGAAATGGAAATACTCTTTCCCGAACTCGTCGACCACAACCTCATGGATTGTTTTCACAAATTCGCGGAAGCGTTTGGTGTAGGACCATCCGCAATCGGGGGATTCGTGCAGGAGATCGTAGATCCGGTAATCGTCCCAGAACCCGCTGAGGTCGTCGTTGCAGATTTCGATCCCATCCAGTTCGGGAAGTGCATTGAGGAGCTTCCGGTACTTGGTGCGGACTGCCTTCCAGAATGTTGGATCGCAAGGAGAAAGAGTGGCGCCTGTCTCTTTTAGGAGCGATGGGTGGTAGGCGAACCCATGCGAGAACGAAAACATCTTCATGTGCAGTGAGTGAGCATAGTCGATCAGTTCCCTGGCCTCTTCACGGTTCCTCGCATTTTGAGTCGCCTCCGGTTCGGAATCCCAGGGAACCAGTTCGAGGACCGATGGGCCAGCCACCCAATTGAAACCATGGCGGAGAGAGTTTCGCATCCTCTGCTCGCTGCGCCCGCCCGGCGAGTGTCTCCCCCAGGGCGCATCGACTCGAAGATTTAGGTCGGGGATACGCACCTCGTTCAAGTCAGGAATTTCTTTGTGGACACGAATCCGATCCCAAAGCCAGTAAAGTCCGCGGACATCTCCGATAATCGACCCTCCAGCGATGAAAAGAGTTCGATGCCTTTCGGCCTGAAAAGTCCTGATCTCGAAACCTTCGGGTTCGGATAAATTCTGAAGGGTCACACCTTGCTGGGGAAGGAGTGCTCCGGTTAGTGGGTTCCGCTCGGGATCCCCCACAACGATGAAATTTCCTGTAGGGGCCGACCCTTCCTCAGCTATTTCGATATGCAAACCGAGCGATTGCCCTGTGTTTTGAAGATCTTCGAGGGCGACTCGGATCGCTTCATCGTCTCGGTGTTGGGGTCCTAAGAAGACTTTCCAGTCCTCCGGAGAAAGGGACCAACTGGGATTCGAAATTAATGCAAATAGAAATGTGAGGATAATGAATTTGAATTGAGACATCGAATTATGGGGTCTCCACAAGAAATGATTCCGATCCTCTTGGATCGAAGGAGGCGAGACTTTACTCGAAATAGTCACACACCCGAACCCCTGTTATGATTCCGCGCTTATGAAGATTCTCGTTCTCCAATTTGTCTCGACCTGGTTCATGATCGGTATTATTTGGTTGGTTCAAATCGTTCACTACCCACTCTTTGCCCATGTGGGGCAAGACAGTTTTCCGGCCTACGAAGCGCTTCACACAAGGTGGATTACCTATGTGGTGGCGATCCCCATGCTGATTGAGTTGCTCGCATCGGGATTTTGGATCATTGAGCGCGATCGAAGAATCTCGCGATGGATTCCTTGGGTGGGATTAGGATTGGTTTTGCTAATCTGGTTCTCGACCTTCGCTTTTTCAGTGCAAAACCACAACCAATTGATGAAAGGTTTTCAAGAGGAAGCCTGGCGGAATCTGGTGTCGACCAATTGGATACGAACACTGGCCTGGACAGCTCGAGGCGGTTTGTTGGTGATCGCACTCTTCAAGGTCACAAGGTGGGGGCTATCGGGAAATCCCTTGACATCCAGAGGAAGTTCGCAAAATATTCCGAATAAAGTTGGGGAGTAGTTCAATTGGTAGAACGCCTGGTTCTGGTCCAGTAGGTTGAGGGTTCAAGTCCTTCCTCCCCAGCCAATTCATTTAGAATCGCCTCTAGACAGAGCAAAGTGGTTCATCCTGGATTTCCGAAACATCTTGTGATAACTTCAGTCTTGTGATGAAAACCCGCAAACCCACTTACTGGATCGCCCTTATCATATTGGCGGCTGGATATTTTGCCTGCCCTCATCACGGGCCACTGGCGACACCTTGTGCCTGGTCTCACACCCACCCTCATGAGGCGGAAAATACGGATTGTGACGGTCATGACGGTGAAGAGTCAGGATGCGATTGCCTCTGTTGCGAGGACTATGTGGGTCATCACACCTTCGAGATCACAGATTGGATTGAGGGGCTAGATTCACGGTCAATGAACCTGGTTCTCTCGAACCCTTCTATCACAATCCCGGCAGTCGATTTTCCATTGGTTGCCGTAGATCAACCACCCAACCCTTTGATTCGACAAGGGATGCGTGTGCCCAACCTTTCTTCTCTCCTCTTATAGTTCCCTTTCATTTTCGACACCGATCCGAGTGAGAGGCATGGCTCTTGATTCCGCTATGCCTATTGACTCCAATCGGAGATTCCACCCGAGGACTGTGTTCTCGATTCGACCCAATTCCGAGGAGAAATTTGTGCTCATGAATGGCCTTACAACCTGGAAACGATTGGAATCCAAATGGCTTGTTCCCATATTGATTATCATGATATGGGGACCGCTCGCATGGAGCCAGGACTCCCCTCTAGCACCCTCAACCGAAGAAAGCAAACTCCTTCAGGAAGCCCCAGCGACTGAAAACAGAATCCAATCTTCTCAGCCCGCATCGAAGGTGTTCGATGGTATCGGAATGAGTGAAGTGCTCGAGTTGGGAATCCGAAACAATCCAGAGCTCCAGATTCTCAAGGCAACAGTCAAGGCTTCACAAATGCATTGGTTGGCTGAAGGTCTCCTCCCCAATCCACAAGTAACAGGGGGCGCCAAGAAGGTGAGTGGCGATTCTTCGGGGCCTGTTGTCGAGTTCTCTCAAGAGATCCCATTCAATGGTTCGCTCAGAATGGAACGCGAGTCGGCGAGGTTGGGCTACCGCGCCCAAGAAGCGCTAGCTTTAAGGGAAACCCAACGGATCTTGAACGAGATCCAGATCCGGATAGTGGAGCTTCTTTACGCTAAGACAGCCGAAGAAGTGGAGAACGAAAATCTCCGTATCACGACGGATTCCTACAATCTGGTCTCCAACCGATTTGAGTCTGGATTGATTCCGGAACTTCCTCTCTCTCTCGCAAGAGCCGAAAAAGGAACTGCGGACAACTCCACTCAATTAGCACGCCGTGAGGTCAAAATTCAACGCGGAAAATTGGCTGTCCTACTCGGTCTGACCGAACCGGAACTTCCGCTGATCGGCGGTTCACTCGATACAACGATCCTTCCCCCTTCTCTTCGCGAGGATGGGCTCGATAGAGAGGACCTGAGGGCGAAAGAGCTCGAAGTTCAATCGGCGAGGGCAGATGTCGAGGCGGCGCGTCGATCGAGAGTGCCGAACCCGGTTTTGGGATACGCACGTGAAGAGGCTGGCAACGACACCGAGAACTTTTTTACCTTGAGCCTGGAAATTCCAATATGGAATTCCGGAAGACCGGAGGTTGAAAAACGACACGCGGAATATGAGGTCAGTCGCAAGGAAAAGGAGAGTCTGGAAAAGACTGTTTTCTCCGAACGAAGTCTGGCATCGCGTGAATTAGAAGAAAGAAAAGAAGCCGTAGATCGTTATCGAACGGAGATCCTCCCCGCCATCCAAGAATCCCTGGCGGTGGCAGGTGCCTCGTTTAAGAGTGGAAAGACCGATCTGAGCCTGCTGCTGCAAACTCAGACCCGATTAGTGGGAATCAAGCGTGAGGCACTCAAAGCGATCAAAGACCTCCGTCTCGCCGAACTGAATTATCTGTTCGCGCTGGGACTCCCCACCACAATAGCAGAAGGAAGATAAGACCATGAATCAAAAGAACAAAACCCAACCGAAGACTCCTGGGTTAGTTTGGACTTGGGGCAGGTACCTCATCCTCCCAATCCTGTTGACGATAGTTTTCGTTCAAGGAAAAGAAGATAGCACTCTCCCCAAGGTGACGACCGCGGCATATGGTGAAGCAAGCGGCCATCAACATGGTGGAGAGGACTCACATTCTAACGGCCACGACGAACCCGAGGCAGACACTTTCGAGGGAGTGGTTTTTGTCTCGCTGAGGACACAGGCGGTCCTCGGAATCGAGACAATGCCAGTGAGAAAGAGTGCATTGGCGCTCACCCTCGACTTAAACGGAACCATCCGTCCAAAACCTGATAGTATTCATGATGTGCATTCTCCAGTCGAAGGAATTGTACTGAACCTTCATGCATTTCCAGGTGACACGGTGAACGTGGGAGATCCACTTCTAACGCTGCAGGTACCGAAGATTTTAGATTGGCAGCAAACCTTGTTGCACACCCATATTGAGGAGACCAACCTTTCTCGGGTAAAACCGCTTATCCAAGCCGAAGGCGAGGCCGCGATGATAGAGTTCCTCGGTAGCCTTCAAGCCAAATCGGCGGAAACCCACCACTTCCAGGAAGAGTTGGACATTCTGCAGAACGCTGGCCAAGGGGCTGTTTCACGTCAGGAGATTCACCACAAAGAGGGAGAACTCAAGGCTGCTCGTGCGGATCTGTTGGCCAAGCGCGCTCTCGCGTTAGCATACGGAATCTCACAATCTCAGATCGATGAGTTTGAAAAAAACCTCACGTTGCCCGAAAACCCTGAAGGACTTATCGCTCCTCAGTACCTCTCGCTTTTGGCTGACAAAGATATTGGACTAGAGAAGGAAAGGGTCAACGCCGAAACTGCGAAAGCAAATCTACAAGCGGTTGGATTTCCAGGGGACCAGATCAAGCGACTTCGAGGGGGAGAGACCTCCGCGTTGACCGACCATCTGACAATCACCGCCAAATCCGGCGGTTGGGTTGTGGAATCCGATATCAATCTTCAACAAGCGGTCTCTTCGGAAGACCACCTCTTTCGGATTGTCGATTATCGAACGGTCTATATCGAAGCAGAGGTCCCCGAAATGGATATCTCCAAGGCTGTTCATCGTGTCCTGACCGATATGCCGGTACTTCCACTCGGACTAGCGGATGAGGTCCTTTACGCGACTTCGGTTTATCTCGATACCACTGTCCATCGTGACCGGAGGGTCGCCCATCTGGTCGCCTCGATGGATAACCTCCCAGACCTCACCCTCCGTGAAGGAATGGGAGTCTCTGTGGGAATGGTGATCGGTTACGAGGAGGACGTGTTGGTGGTCCCTAGGTCGTCCGTTCAAAGGCAGGGGCTCCAGTCCATCGTCTTCGTTCGAGATCCGAATCACCCCGAGGATTTCGTCCGGAAGGAAGTCAGGACTGGGCTTTCCAACCTGAACGAGATCGAAATTGTGGGGGGATTGAAAGAGGGAGAAGAAGTCGCCGTTGAAGGAGCGTTTCATCTTTACCTCGCGCTCCTCCAGGCGAGTGGAGAGGGTCAAGAAATCGATCACGGTCACGCGCATCATTGAGTCTACCTTCGTCGCGTTAAAGAAAGATCGCTTCTTACACCCTCTCTTGAAAGGCTAAAAATCCGATGATCCAAAACATCGTTCAACTACACTTGAGACACCGATTCTTTGTCATAGTCGGCGCAATTCTCATCTCTCTTTACGGTTCATGGATGGCGATTCAGCTGCCGGTGGATGTCTTCCCCGATATCAACCGCCCCTATGTCACGGTTCTTGTTGAGGCCCATGGTTATGCTCCAACGGATGTGGAAAGGCTAGTGGTTTTTCCGATCGAATCCTCGATGAGCGGCGCGCCCGGCGTTGAGTCGGTCCGGTCTACCTCAGGAATCGGAGTGGGTCTCATCACGGTCAACTTTGAATGGGGCCGCGACATCTACCTCTGCCGCCAAATTGTTCAGGAAAGACTACAAGTTGCTCGAGAACAACTCCCCGAAGGCATCCATCCCATTCTTGCTCCGGTTGCTGCTGTCACTGGGGAGATCATGCGGGTGGGTCTGACATCGGATGGATCGGTCGATCCGGTCGAACTCCGGAGCATCGCTGATTGGGAATTGAGGTTGAGGCTCTTATCGGTCAAAGGGGTCACCCAGGTCATGCCGATCGGTGGCGGTGTCAAACAATACGAGGTGTTAGTCGATCCGAAGAGAATGGCCCAGTATGGCATCCGGATCTCCGAAGTCGAGGAAGCCTTATCGGGAGTCAACCTCAATACGCCGGGCGGGTTCGTGAATGTGGAAGGAAACGAACTGGTGGTTCAGAATGTCGGACGATTCGAGCGGATGAGCGAATTGGAAGATCTGGTGATTCCCAGTGAGGGAAACCGCAGGATCCGGCTTCGAGACATCGCCTCTCTAAAAGAGGGAACGATGATCGCCAGGGGTACCGCGGGCATCGATGGAAAGAAAGCAGTCCTGCTGACGATCTTGAAACAACCTGGCGCCAATACACTGGAACTGACTAAGCGAATACTGGTCGAACTCGAACAGATTGAAATCTCGCTTCCGAAAGGTGTGACGCTCCACACCGATATTTACCAACAAGCCAATTTTATTCAGGCAGCAGTGGACAATGTCAAGGAAGCGCTTCGTGATGGGGCCATATTGGTCATCATTGTCATCTTCCTTTTTCTTATGAACTTTCGGATGTCCTTGATCATTTTGACAGCCATCCCGATCTCCTTCATCTGCACAGCGCTGGTTTTTTCTTGGTTCGGAATCACCGTGAATACAATGACACTCGGAGGACTGGCGGTTGCAATCGGCGAGTTGGTGGATAGCGCCATTGTGGGGGCTGAAAACATTTATCGAAGACTTCGCGAGAATCAAAAGAATGGCGATTCAACTCGACGCGAAAGGATCGCATTGATAGCCCGGGCGACGAACGAGGTGATCTCTTCGATCATTGTCGGGACCATCATCGTTCTTCTGGTAGTCATTCCGTTGTTTGGCTTGCCCGGGGTAGTGGGAAGGTTGTTCGCCCCGATCGGCACGGCTTATCTGATTTCGATTACCGCTTCCACAGTAGTGGCGATCGGACTGACCCCGGTCCTTTGTTCGCTCCTCCTAGGGAGAAGGTTACCGGATGTTCAGAAGGACACCTTTGTGGTTAAGGTTCTAAAGAAGTCGATCGAGCCTGCTGTGAAATTTTCTGTCCAGTTCCCAAAACTCGTCCTAATGATTGGATTGGCGACCTGTCTTTGTGTGCTCTGGATCGCGAGTCGGATGGGATCCGATCTTCTCCCCGATTTTAACGAAGGGTCGGTTTATGTCATCGCGGCCGCTCCACCTGGAGTGAATCTTGAGGAATCATCCAAAATCGGCCGTGCCATCGAGCGTGTTATGCAGGAGGTTCCAGAAATCGCGGAATCCCATACAGGCCGTCGCACGGGAAGGTCCGAGGGAGACGAACATGTCATGGGGGTAAACATCTCTGAGATCGAAGCGCAACTTCCTGAGCGGATTTCCGGCGACCGACCAAGAGAGGAAGTCCTCGAGGATCTGCGCGATAGATTAGAAACGATTCCAGGAATTTTCACCGAGGTTCAACAGCCATTGCAACACCGGATCAGTCATGTGATTAGCGGTGTCCGAACTCAAATCGTCGTCCGGATTTTTGGACCCGATCTCGAGGTCCTCAAGAAACTGGGAGACGAGATTCATGGAACGATTAAGGAGATTCCAGGGGTTGTCGACGATTCCGTGGAGCAACAGACCTTGGTGCGACAAATCCGAATCGTCCCGAGACTCAATGAACTGGCACGCTATAGAATTCCCCTGTCCACTGTATTGGACACGATGGAGACCGCGCTCCAGGGGAAAGTCTTGTCTCAAGTCCAGGAAGGGAGCCGATACTTTGATTTCGTCATTCGTGCGGAGAACGACCTTCGCGATCACCCTGAGTCGATTCCGGACTTGTTGTTACACACCTCATCGGGCGCCCAAGTACCCTTGAAGGCGGTCGCGGATGTTAAGGAGGTTTACGAACCGAACCAGATCAGCCACGAAGATTCACGCCGGCGAATTTTTGTCACCTGCAATGTGGCCGACCGAGATTTAGGAAGCGTCGTTTATGAAATTCGAAAACGGATCAACGAAGAGATCGATCTTCCTGCCGGTTACAGTTGGACACTTGGGGGGCAGTATCAGGAATTAGTTTCAAGTACCAGGAATATGACCTTCCTTTCGGCACTCGCGCTCCTCCTCATTGTGATTTTATTGGTAGGGGTCTTTCAATCTCCCGCATTGGCAACAATCGTAATGCTGAACATCCCGCAAGCTTTTATCGGTGCAGTTCTAGCTCTATTGATCACCGGGACCAATCTGAATATGGGTGCCCTGGTCGGGTTCGTTGCTCTGTGCGGAATTGCTTCACGCAATGGAATCCTACTTCTTTCCCATTGCGTGACCTTGATTAAGGAAGAGGGAGAGACTTTTGGTCCGGAGATGTGGTTGCGAGCATGCAAAGAACGTCTCACTCCGGTTTTGATGACCGCGCTCACTACCAATCTTGGCTTGATTCCTTTGGTCTTGGCAAAGGGGGAACCTGGGAAAGAGATTCTTTATCCCGTCGCCGTTGTCATTTTTGGGGGTTTAGTCACTTCGACTCTTCTGGATTTCACAATCACACCTGCAGCGGGAACATTGTATGGAAAGAAAGGAATTCTGCATCTTGCAAGCACATCCAATGAAGATGAGCAAGGTGACCTGCAGGGATAAGAAGTGGATATCATGGGATAGTATTCGAGTGATTCCGTTTGACTGCGGAATCCATTTCAATAGTTCCCCTTGAGAGGGTGTCAATTTTTAGTCATACCCCCTCGTGATCGTGTCTGTCGATGTTGACACTGGATCTCGGCGGCGTCGACAATGACAGATCTATGATTCTCAAACCACTCTCGAGGAGATTTCGAATGCGGCGATGGTTGGACATGCAGGTTGTTTTCTTAGCGGTCGTGAGTCTGGTAACTCTGGGGTGCGGAAAGAATGACTCCGAAACGGTTGCTCCAGTTTCATCTTCGGAAGACTCAGACATCATCCACATACAGCCGGGACCCGATGTCCAGACGCGTATCCAGGAAGAGCTCATCCTCGCCGAACCTGGGACAATCATCGAACTGGAAGAAGGGGTTTACGAGCTGACGCAAGGACTCTCTCTTGATGTCGAGGATGTGACGCTGAGAGGCGCGGGTATGAATCGGACGGTTCTTGATTTCAAAAATCAGGAAGCGGGCGCGGAGGGGCTTTACATAACCAGCGATGGGGTTGTCGTCGAAGATCTGGCGATCCAGGACACAAAAGGAAATGCCATCAAATCTCATTCCGCCGATCAAATAGCATACCGACGAGTAAAAACCGAATGGACCGGGGGGCCCAAACCGACCAATGGCGCGTATGGCCTTTATCCGGTGAGTTCCAGAAATGTTTTGATTGAGGAATGTGTAGCGATCGGGGCCTCGGATGCGGGAATCTATGTCGGTCAATCGAAAAATGTCATCGTGAGAAACTCGACTGCGGAGTATAATGTTGCGGGAATCGAAATCGAAAATTGCCACAATGCCGATGTCTATGGTTGCTTGGCTACGAACAATACCGGAGGGATCCTTGTTTTCGACCTACCTGATCTCCCTCAACAAAGGGGCCACGATATCCGAATCTTCAAGAACCAGTCAATTAACAACAATACAAAGAATTTTGCGCCCAAAGGGAATATCGTCGGTACAGTGGCCACGGGGATGGGTATGATGGTTATGGCGAACAGCAATGTCGAAATCTTCGAGAATGAAATCGGCGACAACGACACGACGAATATCATGATCATTAGTTACAACTCAACCGATCGACAGATCAAAGATGAAAATTATTATCCCTATCCTGAAACGATCCACATCCACCACAACTCCTTTGGACCATGCGGGTCAAACCCAGGCAAAGAAGGAGGAACGGCTATGGAGACCTTGCTCGGCGTTCCACTGCCCGATGTTGTCTGGGATGGTGTCGTGAACGAAGAGAAACTTGTAGATGGAAAACTTCCGGATGATTTCAAATTGTTGATTCAAGATAACCAGAAATTGGATGGCGAGTTAACTTATGGAAACTTGGGAGGACAAACCGCTCTCGACAGTTTGAAAACAGACTGGGTCAGCCGCGATCTGGTCGCCCACAGAGGTTCTCACGATCCCGTTCCTCCTGTCACAATTGAGAGATTACGAGAGTAGTCTTTGTGGCCGAGCGACTCTTTATTCTTTGGGTTGGGACTCTGATGCTCATACTCCATGGAGCATTTGGGTTGGAATCAAATCTATCCAAAACATTTCATGACAGACTGAGCGAGTACAATATTTTCATTGATCCAAAGAATCAGCACCCAACAGATCGATTTGTTCCCTATGAGCTCAATACCCCACATTTCGCCGATTACGCGACGCTCCACCGGTTCCTATCCATTCCCCGCCGGGAGAAGATCGATGTCTCCGAAACCGGCTCCCTTCACTACCCAGAAGGTTCCACACTTGTTCTGACTGTCGGGTATCCGAAGGACATGAGAGATCTCGGGAAAGGTGAGGAGATCCTTGAGACCCGTCTCATGATCAAGGGAGTTACAGGCTGGCAGTCGGCACAATATGTTTGGAACAAAGAAACCACCGAGGCTTATCTGACACTGGTTGGTCAGGATATCCCAGTCGAGTGGATCGACGGCCAAGGAGAGATAAGACACCACAAGCACCATGTTCCCAACATTAACCAATGCAAAATGTGTCATGAAGTTGAAGATCGGTTTGTCCCGCTCGGACCGATGGATGCAAGGAATCTGAACAGCACGCTCACAATCGAAGGTGAAAGCATCAATCAACTCGATCATTGGCGGGAATTGGGGTGGCTCAGTGGACCAACGGATGACTTACCCGTATTAGCCACCTGGGATGAACCGGAGACAGGGTCATTGGATCAACGTGCTCGAGCCTACCTCCATATCAACTGTTCGAGTTGCCATCAACCCGGAGGATTAGCCTACACATCGGGTCTGGATCTGACTTACGACCAGATCGATCCTGTTCGTTTCGGTATTTTCAAAACCCCTGTGGCGGCGGGCCGTGGGGTGGGGGAAGCCCGGTTTGGGATAGTCCCAGGTCAACCCGAATCCTCGATTCTCTTCCACCGACTTGGGTCAACCGACCCGGGGGTTCGCATGCCGGTGGTGGGAAGGAGCCTGGTTCATGAGGAGGGATTGGAGCTGATCGCTCGCTGGATTGAGTCAATGGACTATCCACGTTTGATGAAAGAACACGAAGAGATGGAGACATCGCGCGCCAAGCGGTTTGCAGGTCTCCCTGAGACACCATGATGCCGATCGGACCATGGCAAAGCCAACTCAGAGTCTTGACTCCTCTTAGCGAAACCGGATTGGTGTTAATGGGAATCATGGGGATGCTGTTCTTCAGTCTCGGGTGTGGGTCGGGCCCGGACTTGGAACAGTCTGCGAAATCGCCGGTCCATGTGGATGTCGAGGCACGTCGCCCCGCCGAACTTCTCTCGGACTACAACCTTTTTACCGACCTTCCCAATCACGTTCCGAATGAGAGAGTTTTCTCCTATGAACTAAACGCCTCACAATTCGTCGATGGCGCACAGGTTCGGTATTTCATTTATGTCCCGCACAATCAAACTGTCCAATATAGGGAGGAGGAAACGCTTCTCTTTCCCATCGGAACCGTTTTGGGTCAAACTCTCTCCTTTCCCAAAGACGAGCGGGACCTCAAGTTGGGTGAGACAAGGATTGAGACCCGTCTCCTCATTCATCAGAACAAAGGTTGGGTGGCAGTCCCCTATGTGTGGAACCGAGATCTGACGGATGCAAAACGGTCGGTGGTGGGATCGAGTACGGATCTCGCTTGGGTCGACCGGGACGGCACCGGGCAATCGATGACTTTCAACACACCCGACATGAACCAATGTAAGAGGTGTCACAAGAGTGACGATAGAGTCGGTCCGGTTGGAGTGAAGGCCCGAAACCTAAACCGGATGGTGGAGTCCGAGGGAGGAATCAGGAATCAGCTCGACCTCTGGAAAGAAACGGGAATCTTGGAGGGCGTCCCGGCGGATACATCGGATATCCCCAAAGGAGTGGCTTTGGACGATGCCAAGTCGGGGTCGGTCGAAGATCGGGCGCGAACCTGGTTAGACATCAATTGTGCAAATTGTCACAGCCCGAACGGGGAGGCCATCGTCTCTGGACTCGACCTGACACTGGAGCAAGACCACCCAACCAAGTTTGGAGTTTACAAACCGCCAGTTGCAGCGGGGAGAGGTTCGGGAGGAAGACAGTTCAGCATCGAACCTGGAGAGCCGGATGCATCATTCTTGCTGTACCGCCTCAGGTCCACCGACCCAAGCGTGATGATGCCACCTCTGGGTCGATCGAGGATTGACGAGATCGGGTCGAACCTTATCGAAGATTGGATCTTGGAAATGAAGGTCGACGAAGAGCTCAGAGAAGCCGCGCTCAACCCGATGGAAGCCTACAAAGGGGCTCTTGATGGAGGCGATCCTGAAGTAGGCCGAACCATCTTTTATGAAAAGTTCAAATGCGTTGCCTGTCACACTGCGGAGGAGCGCGGCGAGGGTACAGTCGGTCCCGATTTGTCGGATGTTGGGGGTCGTACGGAGAAAGAATATCTCCTTGAATCTTTGGTGGATCCGACCGCAAACGTAGTGGAGGGATTCGAAACCGTTCTCATTACCACTTACGATGAGGAGGTGTTTTCTGGAACATTGATATCGGAGGATGCGAATGAGGTGGTTCTCTCGAATTCGACAGGGGGGACAGTATCCATCAGTAAATCCGAAATCGAAGAGCAGAGGTCTTCCGAACTCTCTTCCATGCCCTCTGTCGCGAACCTACTAACTGTTGAAGAGGTCGGACATCTTCTCCAGTATCTACGCCAACTCCGGCCCTGAAAAAGGGGAAATCTCTTTCGAATCCCACCAATAATTCTCCCCTCAGATGCCTCCAGGGCAATGGGATTCCTCCAGAATCAGGCAGCTTCAATAACTTGTATTATCATAAATCAATGAATTGACAAATCATTCAATAAAGTTTAATATCAGAGAAATCGCGGAGAATTTAGCGCGTGAAGACCAGCGCCGATACTCTTCAGAGGTTCTAAGGATAGTTCTCGATCACCCCAACGGGTGGAAATACTGGAGGAAGAATAAATGAGACTGATCATGAGATGTGCGATTCTGGTTCTATTGACGTTACCCGTGGTATTGAGCCAGGGCATCGCTGAGAAGGTTCCCCAGGGGGCAAAAGTCCCTAAACAGATTGAGTCTGCGGGTCAAACAACTAATACTTTTTCGGTAGCCAAACCCTACACCAATGAATATGGGGTTGAGTGGCACCCACTGGGCGAAAGTTCTTTGACTCTAGCCGTTTCAGGTCCTAACGACTTGAATTATCGGGAAACTTTCGGACCCGACACCCTCCCCTATTTTGATTTTAATGACGGTTTTGGAAACCGTCGGCCAGAT
Organism: Candidatus Omnitrophota bacterium; assembly: GCA_029261095.1. Lineage (GTDB taxonomy): Bacteria > Hinthialibacterota > Hinthialibacteria > OLB16 > OLB16 > JACKFH01. The sequence continues at coordinate 15,795 of JAJDBZ010000305.1, forward strand.
GGTGTCTACACCTATCAGCTGACTGTCAACCCACAACTCGATGTGAACACCTATCACACACTGCGATCGGTCCAGGAGTCCCCTGTCCGGTCCCAGGTGGTGAACGACATGAAAGCAACCGGCGAGATTCCCACCGAGCCGATCACCCAGACTGGTAGTTTTACATTCTTGGATCATGAAGTGGTGATGGGTGATGCAGTGAACATGGTCAATCTTGGGACTGGAGACTCGGACCAGGTCAAACTGCAGAAGGACATTGTTCATAACGATGATGTCATTATCACATTC
>JAJDBZ010000306.1 GCA_029261095.1 Candidatus Omnitrophota bacterium
TCACCGTGAGATGGTTTACCGAGGCGCTGATGTAATGGGACGGCATATCAGCGGGTATGAAAACCAAAAATACGCGGCGGATGTCGATTGGTTCGGATGGGTAAACCCGAAAACCCCAGTGGGAGTGATCGGATATGGCGAGGGCGGAATGTTGGCGCTCTTTTCGGGCGCCTTGGATGACCGCATCGATGTGACTGTCGTCTCCGGCTACTTCGGACCGAGGGAGGATCTTTGGAGGGAGCCGATTTACCGAAATGTTTGGTCCTTACTCAAGGAATTTGGGGATGGGGAGATCGCATCTCTGATCGCTCCCAGGACGCTGGTGGTCGAGACTGGACCGGCGCCGAGTGTCGTTCATCCGCCCGGTCCCGGTCTGACACCGGGTGTTCTCGATCCGTTTCCCCATGAGAGAGTCGAGACCGAGTTTGATCGAGCCTTGGATCTTGTTTCCGGGTTGGATCCGCAACCCAATTTCCAATTGGTTAGGAATGCGACCGAGACTCCATACTCTCTCGAGACGACCCGCGCGGTCGTCGCCGCGATCGGCATTCCCGCCACAGGCGAAATCCAAACCTGGATGCTAGGGAATCCCGTCCCGGATCCATTGATTGACCCGGGGGTCCGTCAGAAACGACAGTTCGATCAGCTGATCGAACACACGCAAAAGGTAATGGAAGAGAGCGAATTCACCCGTAAAGATTTTTGGGCGGAGGCGGACGGGGACAGTTTGGAGACATGGGTCGATTCGACAGTTCCTTATCGAGAGTATTTTTTGAACGAGGTAATCGGAAAGATCACGGATCCCTATCTCCCTCCCAACGCAAGAACGCGTCGCATTTATGAGACCAACAAGTGGGTGGGTTATGAGGTATGGATGGATGTTTATCCGGAGGTCCCCGCTTATGGTATCCTCCTCCTGCCCAAAGACATCCGGGAAGGAGAAAAACGCCCGGTCGTGGTCTGCCAACACGGGCTGGAGGGCCGCCCCCAAGAACTGACCGATCCTGAGAGCGACAGTCACTACTACCATCGGTATGCTGGGAAACTTGCCGATGAAGGCTTTATTACATATTCGCCTCAAAACCCGTACATCGGGGGCGACGATTTCCGTGTTCTCCAGCGGATCGCCAATCCGCTCGGTCTCTCGCTTTTCTCCGTGATCACCGCCCAACACCAGCAGACGATAAACTGGTTGAAGACGCTTCCTTCTGTCGATCCCGAAAGAATCGCCTTCTATGGTCTTTCCTACGGTGGGAAGACCGGCATACGGGTTCCGGCTCTTTTGGAGGATTATTGTCTCTCCATCTGTTCGGGTGATTTCAACGAATGGATCTGGAAGAATGTCTCCTTCGATCACAAGTACAGTTACTTGTTCACCGGCGAATACGAGATCTTCGAATTCGATCTCGGCAACACTTTTAATTATGCCGAAATGAGTTGGCTCATTCTTCCCAGACCCTTCATGGTCGAGCGAGGTCATTTCGATGGCGTTGCTCCCGACAGATGGGTGGCCTATGAGTACGCGAGAACCTTTCAGAAGTACGACCTCCTCGGCCTCCGGGACAAAACCGAGATCGAATACTTTATTGGACCGCACACCATCCATGGTGTCGGCACATTTGAATTCTTGAGGAAACATTTGAGCTGGAGGGGGAACTGATGTCGAACAAAACCATTCAGATGGAGGACGCTCTCCATGCCTATTACATCGAATCCACACTTAGAGAGCCCGACTTGTTTCGTGAACTGAGAGAAGAGACAGCCTCTCTCCCCGAATCGAACATGCAGATCTCCCCTGAACAGGGACAGTTCATGCGTGTTCTTATCGAGTTAATGGGAGCAAGAAAGACTGTGGAGATTGGAACCTTCACCGGTTACAGCGCACTCTCTGTGGCCAGCGCGCTCCCCGAAGACGGGCGGTTGGTGGCCTGTGATGTGAGCGAAGTCTGGACAGCGATCGGGAAAAGGTATTGGGAAGCGGCGGGAGTGGCTGAAAAAATCGATCTGCGAATCGGACCCGGGACCGAGACTTTGGACCAGTTGATTGAAGAAGGAGAAGCGGGGTCATTCGATTTTGCTTTTATCGATGCTGACAAGACCGGTTACGACACCTACTACGAAAAGTGTTTGGTCCTCCTCCGACAGGGCGGGCTGATTACGATTGACAACACTCTCTGGGGAGGAAAAATCGCCAACCCTTCCGACAATGATTCCGACACACTGGCCATCCGCGACTTGTTGGTGAAAGTGCGAGATGACAAACGGGTGAGTTCGAGTCTGGTCCCGATCGGGGATGGTTTGTTGCTGGCGCGGAAGCGTTGAGTTATAGGCGGTCCAGTAGGGCGGATTAGCGGATGCGTAATCCGCCATGCCGGTCTCATTCCAGCGTCGAAGGGTCAACCCAGCCCTCGAGGCATTGAAACATATTTGCATCCTGCCGCGTGGATAGCGGACCCCTGGCGGAATACGGACTCCGTCCTATTCCGCCCTACAAGAACTTCTTCCTGACCCACTTTTTGAAGTAGTGCCAAAACTTGCCGGGGTCGTCGACCCAATGGCGAATGCCCTCTTTCATGAGACTGCGTTTCTTGTAATAGAGTTCGATGGGGATGTCATGTTCTCGATACCATTCGTTCAAGAGGGGCATGATCACGGGGACCCAGAACTCGTGATACCCATAGGTCTCTTGCTTGCCAGCATTCTCTTCATGTTCACGCCAATACCCCAGAGTGCCGGGATGGGAATGAATCGGACCGAAAGCGGGGGCAGTCCGGGTGAGAAACGCATCGGGACAGGTGGTCAACTCTTCGGGAACCGGGAATACCTTGTCCAAGACTTCTTTTCGAAACACCAAACCGGTGGATGGAACGCAGGGACTGATCCGTCCTTGATAGATGGCGAGGTTGATCTCTTTCATTTTCACCCAGTCGGCGAAGAAATCGCCGCTGTTCAGGTAACGTTGTTTGAGTTCACCCTTCCCGTTTTCCAGTTGGTGTTGGTAGACTCCTCCCCCCGGACAGGTCGACACTAGCCGCACCATCTCACTCACTTTGGCACTCACCCAATAATCATCCGAATCGAGGAAACAGACAATCTCTCCCTTTACTTTCTGATAGGCATTGTTCCAGGCGTGGGCTTGGCCGCCGTTCTTTTGGAAGAGAGTGGTGACTGGGATCGGACTCGCGGCGACCTTCTCTTTGATGATGTCCACCGACCCATCGGTCGAGCCATCATCGACCACGATCAATTCCATGGGGCGGTAGTCCTGTGAATAGACCGAGTCGATGGCCTCCACGATAAATTCCTCATAGTTGTAGCTGGAAAGGATGACCGTTACCAAGGGATTCTCGCTGCCGGTTTCGTGGCTCATCTCAGGCACGGTCCGCCAACACAGGGATGGCTAAGTGGAAGATCAACCAGCCCACCAGGAATAGAAGGAAAAAAAGGAAGATGCAAATCA
>JAJDBZ010000307.1 GCA_029261095.1 Candidatus Omnitrophota bacterium
ATTTCGTCGACCAGGTTCACCATTCTGTGATCGACACTCTGGGGGCATGGGGAGTGACAGCGGGAAGTTCCAACATTCGTGTCGCGGTGATCGATGGGGGTGTCGACCTTTCTCATGAGGATCTTGCTGCGAACGTTTGGATCAACCCTGTCGAAGCAGGGGGGCAGGTGGGGGTTGATGACGATGGAAATGGTTATATCGATGATATCAACGGTTGGGATTTCTTTGGAAACGATAATGATCCCTCCCCAGCGCAGTTCGCTTCCGACGATGCGGGTCATGGATCGGCGGTGACTGGTCTGATCGCCGCAAACCAAAACAACGGAGTAGGTGTTTCAGGTGTCGCACCGGATGTTCGATTTATCAGTTGTAAGGGATTCGATAACGGAATATCGACAGGTAACATGCAATTGTCAGAAGCTATTCGTTATGCCGCCAACATGGCAGACATCATGAATAACAGTTGGGCAACGGATGTAGATCTTCCGAACGAAGCGATACTCGATGCGATCGATTATGCCGTGTTGCAGGGTCGAGGCGGATTGGGATGTCTTCCGATATGGGCTGCGGGGAATGGTGACGGAGACCGGACCGCTCATTACGGGAGTTATCCCTGGACGGTCGGGGTATCTCTGACCGACTACAGTGACATCCACAATGACCTGACCTCGTTTGACGAAACGATCCAAATAGCCGCACCAATCGGCCAGTGGTCGACAGACGCAGGAGGAACCTTCGGATTTAATGATCCGGAAAACGATTATGTGGGGATCTTCGCGGGATCCTCTTCCGCCGCTCCCATCGTAACAGGCGTGGGCGCTCTTATTCTTTCTCGATCCCCTGGTTTAACGGCGTCCGAAGTGGCCATGACTCTACTGAACTCCGCAGACAATCCAATTCCTGGAATTGCGGATAACGATTTTTATGGTAAAAGTCCCACTTTAGGGTACGGTCGAGTCAACGCGCATCGCGCGGCGAGCCTTGGAAGCGATTATATCAACGATCGTTTGGAACCCAACGATTCGGTGGCGGATGCTGCTGAAATCAAGTCTGGATATTACACGTGGCTTCACCTCCCGGAGGGAGATGTCGACATTTTCAAAGCAAAAGGTTCTTCCGGGGCCCTGATAAAGTGCTCGCTAGAATGGTTAAACGATTGGGGCCAAATGGATATGGTCATATTGAGCCCATCTCAACAAGTCCTTGCGACCTCAACGATTACCCTTCAGGCACACGTCTCTCGATCTGACATCACTTATGTGCCGGCTAACAATGATACCCTTTACCTGAAAGTTTTCTCGCAGAGCGGCCCGGGGAAGGCTTATGCGCTTCGGGCCCAAGTCGGGAAACAGGACGATGCCTTTGAACCTAACAATTCACTCCAACAACCGTCGAGCCTCAATCCGGGGTTAGGCACCTCCTATAAGGAATTGGTGTTGAACGACGACGATTACTACCGCGTTCCTATGACCACGGGCCAATTCCTTTATGGATTGGTGACGTTCAATTATGCGAAAGTGGATATTGGAATCGAGGTTTACAATCCCTCTGGGCAGCAAGTCCCTGGGATTAACCCCAATTCCGAAACCTACGGGGACCAGTTCCAACCTTTTCAGGCCACGACCACAGGAGACTACGTCGTCCGCGTTTATGGCGGGAATGGCGGTCTGGGTCGTGAGTACTCTCTCCACTTGGCGGTATTGAATTTCGGCCCTTTGAGTGCTCAGGGATCGGATGACCTGTTTGAGGACAACGATACCTTCCCGACTGCCACTGTCTTGAGCGAAGGTTTTTACCCGAATCTCGCATTAGATAACCAGGGGGGTGAGGTATTCGATGCTTACACTTTTGTCGTCCCTCCAGGGAAGGTGGCGCGGATGACCATGGGTTGGCTCGCGCCGGGGGTGGACATCGATATGTTGACGTATCCCGAAGAAGTAATTTCGATGCCCCCCGGATCTGTCCCTCCCATCGGTAAAAGCAGTCGAAAAGCGGTGGCTATCGAATCGATCACACTCCCCGTCCAACCTGTTGCCGCTACGTTCTACACCGAAATTGTGCGGATTAGTAATTCGCACCAACCCTATCGACTCGCCCTAGAATTCCTCGATCCAGAACCTTGTGAGATCGTCTCGATGTGGCGCTTCAATGAAGGGAATGTTGGCAACATATGCGATCCTGTCGCCATTCGGGATTGGAGGGGGCCACGGATGAGCAATGCTCCTCAACCGGTCTCTTCGGCTCCCACTTGGGTCGCGGGTCCAGATCCAAGTTTTTTTCCAGGCTCGGATGGGATCGCGCTTCAATTTGTTTCGGGAGGGCTTCGATTCCCTGGAAACGGAGATCTCGGAGAATTGGCTCTGGGAGACCGCGATTTCACGGTGTGGACACGAGTGCTTCCGACCGATAACAGTTCGAAAAGAGTCATCGCGACGGTGCCTGGGGCATGGGAATTTTGTGTTCGGGGTGACAACAGTCTTGATATGATTGTTGGCGGCGGCGCCGGCACCCCGGCCTTTAACGGGACGGGCCCCCTAGTGACCCCGGGCACTTGGCAGGATGTGGCGATGGTCTGGAACCGGTCATCGGGACAAGTACGTCTGTTCACAGCGAATGGCGTCACCACCGACCAGACCTCCGCGGCAATCCCGGGTGTAATCCCACTGGTTGGGGAATTCCATATCGGATCAGATGCTGGTGGGTCCAACAGTCTCGGGAGCGTGGAGCAACTTCGTCTCTTTAACGAAGCACTTTCCATTAGCGATATTCAACTCTTTTCCGTTGGATTCATCCCTTCTTCGATCGTACGATGGGAACTTTACAACTGAAGCCGCTCAATACCTCGTCAGTCAAACCTTACCTCAAAATCGATAAGGCCAAACAATTTTTTTATATTTCGTTGAACAGGACTGGTCGCCGAATGAACCGAATTCAAACGGACAACTGTTAATAGACCTCAAATCGGAATGAAGTCCCTTTCCATTCTTGCTCGTTCCGGAGGTTCAATGGTAGGATCAGGTGGAAATTGTTTGAATCCAATGGATAAATTCGTTCTTAACCCTCCTCTGATTAACATTCGCCTACGGTGGACGCCCCTACTTTTGGTTTTTCTTGCTGTACAATGGCAACCCGCACACGTTTTTTCGGGAGGATTGAATCCCAATCTACAGCGATTTCTGGAAACCATTGAATCTCTCAACATGGACCCTGCGACCCTACAGGAATGGACGCAACGGGTCCGAACCGAAAGAGATCTAGAAAATGTCCAATCGAATCTTGAGGATCTGGATAGGGAGATCGAGACGTTAGAATCACTCAAGCAGCAGTTGGAGGAGCGACTCTTCGGAATTGGACAGCCCTCATTCTCGAAGGATCCGAGTCTCGGTTCGGTCCCATCTCCAGAGCAGTCACCCGAGGATATCGAGTTTTTCGAAAGAAGGATTCGTCCGGTTCTCATTGAGAACTGTTTCGAATGCCATGGACCGAAAAATCAAAAGGGCGGACTTCGTTTCGATAGTGCGGAGAGTTTTCTCATCGGAGGGGATAGTGGTCCCGTAGTCTATCCCAAGGACCCAGAGGGAAGCGCACTCATCAAAGCAATTCAATATCAGGACCCCAGCCTTCAGATGCCCCCCTCGGGCAAACTGCCGGAATCGACTATTGCCGATATGAAAGAATGGGTTCGTCGGGGCGCACCCTATCCTCGATA
>JAJDBZ010000308.1 GCA_029261095.1 Candidatus Omnitrophota bacterium
TTCTCTTATGGTAAAGAACCGGTGCTATCCGACATCACATTCGATGTGGAGCGCGGCAAGAAAGTGGCGATCGTTGGAAAAACAGGCGCGGGAAAATCGACATTGGTTCATCTGATTTCACGATTCCACGATGTCACCTCGGGGACAATACTGATCGGGGAAGACGAGATTAGGAACCTCCGCATCAAGTCTCTTCTGGGAAGCATTGGGATTGTCACCCAGAGGAACATTCTTTTTAACGATACTGTGGCCAACAACATCGCCTATGGAAGGCCGGATATCGCTCGGGAAGCGATTATGCGTGCCGCCGAGGGCGCGTATGCCGATGAGTTCATCCGCGAGATGGAAGAGGGGTACGATACGGTTATCGGAGAGATGGGAACGCGACTATCGGGCGGTCAGGCGCAGCGACTTTCGATAGCGAGAGCCATCTTGAAAAATCCACCGATCCTGATTCTTGATGAAGCCACAGCTTCGCTCGACACAGAATCTGAGCAAAAGGTTCAGAAGGCGCTTGATCGACTCATGACCAACCGGACCACCTTCGCCATCGCCCACCGTCTTTCCACCATCCTCAACGCGGACCTCATATTGGTTCTCCATCAGGGAAAGATCGTTGAGTCGGGCACCCATTCGGAGTTGTTTGATCGGGGCGGATACTACAAGCAGTTGTACGACGCGCAGTTTGAGCGGGAGTAGGTTTACTCCGACTCACCTTCGGCCAACCTCCGAAAGGTTTCATGGCGGGTGTCGAGAATTCCTTCCGCAGCCTTAACCGCATCCTCGCGGTGGCGCTCCGGAGCGGCTTCGATTATGAGGTTCTTTCCATCCGTTGAAACTTTAAGAGGAGTATCGCGATCTAACCCCAACAGATCCAGAATCGGCTTGTCGATAATCAGCCCCAGACTGTTTCCGATGGGGGTGAGTTTCTTGATCATGGCGTTTGGTCTCCTTGCCCGGTGGTTATAACTATATAATAACAACCCTTTATCCGAATGAAAAGACAAAGATCCGTTGTATTGAGTTTAGTGATGAAAGTTGTGAGTCAATTTTAGGTACGCTCTTATTCGCCCGGGAAGTGCCATTGGGAGATCCAAATGCGATCCGATGCAAACTCTTATTGCAAAGACACTTCGTTTGAACTGAGGCTTTTCTTGGAGGAGCTGGTGTGCGACGCCTGCCGGTTTGTTCACCTTGCCGATGATGGGATCACACCGGATCGAATCCGCATCAGCCTTGAGAAGGAACTGGCAGAGCCGGGCTGTTTCGCGGATATCTTGATTGAAGCCGAGGATCTAAGGTATTTCGTTGAAGTTAAATACGGATACACCGACGAACAAATCATCAAGAGCATCGCTCGAAAGTTCCAAACGCCAATCCCTTTCTTTGGTGATATATCGAAACTGGTATTGCTAGTTCATGAACGTCCCGAATCGTCTCAAGCCCACCTGACGGAAGTGGTCAAGAAGATCGTTCCCAACACTTGGCAGGTGGAACTATGGGATACGGACTATCTCCTTTCATTGTTTCGCGATCATTTCAATGTGGAAATGGATGCGTTCTCTAGCGAATCCAGTGATGAAATGCGAACAGCCATCGAACGCGGCAAGGGTCGGTTTGCTTTCGGTGAGGATTATGCGGATGACCATCTGGACGCATCGTTATTGTGGCAGTTTGGTTTCTGGAGGCTGCGGAATTTGTACGATAAGGCGGGATGCAACAAGAAGAGAATACTCGCCCCTGGTAACTACAAGATTAGCATCGTCCTTTTCGCCGATTTATCAGGGTTTACCGGCTACCTCCATGACACCCCACGCGCCCAGACTGTGCAGAACTGTCTGAGCGCGTTTTGCACAAAGGGGCGACATCAGATCATCAATCATGGCGGTATGATGTGTGAATATCTGGGTGACGCGATCCTTGGATTGTTTGGAATCCCGGATCACCCACGGGACTATGTCGAGCGGAGTTTTGACTGCGCCCGGTCGCTAGTGGCGCTTGGCGAGTCAGTGACGAATGAGTGGCAGCGCCAGATCGATCGGATACAACCGGTGAAAGGATGCCATGTGGGGATGGCTATGGGAGATATCCAGATTCTTTCACTCCGCCCGTTCAGCAGAACCCATATTGGCGCCGTAGGAGACACGATTAATCTGGCGGCTAGACTTTCAACTCACGCGAGATCGGGCCAGGTGGTGGTGAGTAATGCCATTCACCGACACCTCTGTCTTCAATCCCAGGAACTCTTTTCAGGGGACGAAGACATAGACGCCAAGAACGTCGGGACCGTGAAAGCATGGACTTGGGATGGCGCCTCTCTCCGCGAAAGGAGACTCGCCGCAACCGAAGGGTAACGGTTGTGGGTTCTGAATAGCCATTGTGCTCAGGAGATAGTTCCAATAAAAAAACCGCCCCCGGAGATCGCTCCCCGGGGGCGTTTTCATTTCAATTGTAGCCGATAAACCTTAGCCGCTGGTCGACCAACGGTTGCTGCCGGCGCTGGCGTAACCATTGCTCATGCGGCCATCGGCGGACGATGCTCCTCCTGGAACCACAAAAGGTTTGCGATAGACACGCGTGATCAGCTGATTCGCTTCGGCGTCGCCGACAAACTTTTCGCGCTCTGGGTCGAACTCGAGGGAACGACCGAGTTTGGCGGAGGCAATACCGATGTGGGCCAATGCGGCGGAGAGGTGACCATCCTCCGGGGAGGCGTGAACCATCGAAGGGTCCTTCGCGCGGACCGCGTCGACGAAGTTCTTGTAGTGATCTCCACCGGCGCTACGCCCCGGACCTTCTTCCTCGTCTTTGCCAAGATAGGTCTGGTAATGGCTGTAGCTGTCAATGACCATGTAACCCTCGGAACCGTAGAAGAGAATCCCGACTTTGGCGCCCTTCTCGTCATTGGTGTAGTAAGGACGAGTATCGAAGACCAGCATCTTCCCGTGAGGGCCATCGTTCGGATATTCGTAGGAGGTGGTGATCGTGTTCGGGACCTCTTTGTCGTCCTCATAGATAAACATTCCCGAGGCCGAGGTGACACGGGTGGGGAGTTTCACACCGAGACCCCATCGGGCGACATCGAGTTGGTGCACACCCTGGTTGCCGATGTCGCCGTTGCCGTAGTCCCACATGTAGTGCCAGTTGTAGTGGAAACGGTTTTCGCTGAAGGGGCTTTCCGGAGCGGGTCCGAGCCAAGTGTCGTAATGGACACCCTTGGGAACTTCGCTCACCGGCGTGGTTCCGATGGTGGGGCGCCAGCGATAGCAAAGTCCGCGCGCCATATAGACATCTCCGATGACTCCTTCGTTCAGTTTCTGGACAGCTTCCCGGATGGCCTCGCTGCTTCGGATCTGGGTGCCGTGTTGAACGACTCGACCCGTTTCGGCGGCGATGTCGGAGAGACGGCGGCCCTCGAACACATTGTGCGAGATCGGTTTCTCGACATAGCAATCCTTACCCGCTTGGATAGCCCAGATCGCGGCGAGAGAGTGCCAGTGATTCGGGGTGGCGACCGAGACGATATCGATGTCTTTGTCCTCCATCACGTTGCGAAGGTCGGTTTCGACCTTCGGACGTTTCAGGCTCCGGTCATCGAAGAACTCTTTCAAACGATCTTCGAAGAGGTTCTCGTCGATGTCGCAGATGGTGGCGACTTCGACATTCTCCTGGTCCATGAATCCATTCAGATGGCTCTTGCCTCGGCCACGGATTCCCAGGACCGCCACCTTCAATTTGTCGTTCGCCCCCGCCCAGGCGGCGGTGGAGTTTTTCAGCGCGCCGATACCGACAGCGGCGCCCGCCGAAACTGCGGCGGAACTTTTTACGAAATCGCGTCGCGTCACTTCACTCATCGTCTTTCTCCTTCGAGATTAAGAAATGGTTTTGGGGTCAAATCCAGCCATGGAATCACGCCCGAAAATAGAGAATAACTCTAGGACCTCTGACCCAGAGTATAACGCCTAAAGGGGTTTTGGTTCATCCCCCCTTATGAAAATTTGACTTTTCAAAGAGGAATCGGGTTATTTCAAACTTGCTAACCGCTCCGGGATTAGCGGTTTGTGAACTCCAGCTCGCGAGCCCTAATGAACACTGAGATCCGGTCGAACGCTGAAATCGGGCTCGGTCGGGGGATTGGATTCGATTCGCTTAAGAACCTCCTCGATTCCACGGTCCAGTTGAGGATCCCGGTTTGCCGCGTAATCGGACGGCGAAATGTCGACGACGATGTCCGGATCGACACCGTAGTTTTCGATTCCCCAGCCGACTCCTTTGAACCAATAGGAGAACTCCGGTTGTGTGGTCAGAGTCCCATCGACCAGGGAGTTTCTCGGCCAAATCCCGACTACACCGCCCCAGGTACGCCGCCCAATCAATGGCCCCAGGTCCATCGTCCGAAACCCATTTGAAAATATGTCCGCGTCCGATCCGGCGTACTCGTTGATCAGACAGACCATCGGTCCTCTGGGGGATTCGGAGGGATACGGTTCGACCCCCATCCAGCGGGTAACGCTGTACCCGATGCGAGTCCTGGCCAATTTGTCTAGAAGCAATTGGGAGACATGCCCACCGCCATTGAAACGAATATCGACAATCAACCCCTCATGATCGACCTCGGGCAAGAAGCCACGGTGGAATTCCGAATAACCGAACGCTCCCATGTCTGGGACATGGAAATAACCTACCTTGCCGCCGGTCTTTTCATGAACATAGTCTCGATTCCGCTCAACCCAATCCCGATACCGAAGATTCGTTTCGGACCCGAGAGTCTTGACTGTGAATGTCTTGGGTGACGCACCGTTCCCTTGAGACACCTTCAGTGCAACCTTCTGGCCTGCTGTGTTTACAAGGATTTCATGAGGAGAATCTTCCATTGAAAGATCACGACCATTGATGGCGAGTAGAAACATCCCCTCGGAGATGGGGACTCCCGGTTGACGCATGGGAGAGGCGAACTTTGGATCCCAGGAATCCCCTGTAGGAATACGGTCGATTTTCCACGCGCCTTGAGCTTCGTCATAAACGAAATCCGCGCCGAGAAAACCCTGTTTGTAGTTGGGGCTGTCCCGATAATCTCCACGCATTTCGTAAGCGTGTGAAGTGCCAAGCTCTCCTTGCATCTCCCAAACAAGGTCGGCGAACTCATGGCGGGAGGAGACCCTGCCCACCAGTGGGAGATACTTTTCGAGGACCCCAGCCCAATCGACTTTTGAAAGATCCTCTGTCCAGAAGTAATCTCGCTGTAGCCTCCATGCCTCGCCAAGCATCTGCCTCCACTCATGGGTCGGATCGATGGAGAGTTTGGGCCGTCCCAGGTCGATCCACCCCGATTCCCGGTTGGTCTCATCTTTCTCCGAGATCTCGTCCGAATCTGCCGCGACAACTCGTAGGCGTTTGCCCGCGCGGAGTGCGAGTGCAGATCCGTTCCGTGAGATCTTGAACCCGGACACTCCCGAAGTTAGATCTTTTTCTTCGCGCTTTTCGAGTTTGTACAACTTGAGCGTCTTCTTCCCTGGAGGGGAAGCCTGGAAGATACTCGATCCCAGCGCCCCTTCGGGGGATTCGACGGTGTAGAAGACACGTCCCTTGGTGGCAGCGATCTCTCGGTAAAGACCCTCCTTCACCGGAAAAGCCACTACGCGGTCCTCGATCCCCTCGAAATCAATCTTCAGTTTTTCCTTCTTCTTCTCTTTCTTCGAGTCATCGGATTCCTCCGAACCCTTTTTATTCTCCTCGTCTTTCTTTTCTTCTTTTTTCTCTTTTCCGCCAAATCCTTTCGTGACAGGTTCAAATGGAGAGGGGATGTCTTTTCTCAGGGCGACCGCGTAGGGACGCATTCCGCAAGGAAATCCGAGGTCGAATTGGAGTGATTCGTAGACTGGGTTGTAGACCCGAGCCGAGAGGAAATAGAGGTACTTCCCTTCGGGGTCGAAAGTGGGTTGCTCATCCCACCTGACCGGTTCGGTGATGGGATGGATCTCCAGCGTTTCGACATCAAACACCTTTATGATCGACTGGCGAGGATTGATCGATACCGAGTATGCGATCCACTTCCCATCGGACGACCAATCGAAACCCCGAATTGGGTGGTACTTGTCTTGGTCGATGACATGGCTTGTATGGTTCTTGAGGTCGACGAAGACGAGTTCATTGCGGTGGTTGACGACCGCCGCCTCCTCGGTTGCCGGAGAGATCTTGATTTCCATCGGTCTACCGAGGTCCTCCACCGGAACCACTTTGGGCGGTTCGCTGTTGTCGACATGGACGATTTCCAGGTGGTCCTCGCCTCCCGCATCGCTGGCCACAATCATTCGAGTGGCTTCGTCGATGAACCGCGCAAGTCGGTACCTGACCCCATCCACTGCGCTTTGCTCGTAGACAGGGCCATCCCAACATCCCATCGCAAAAGACTTCCCACGGCTTGTCAGCGCGATACGGGCCCCGTCTGGGGAAGGGGCATAATCCTCGAGGAATTCCGACGCGGACTCGAAGCGACGATGGGTTTGAGCCCTCGCGCCCGGGAAAGAGAAATCCACCTTTGTGGATCTCTCTTGACTCGGATCGTACAAATACAGATTGGCTCCGGAGTGGTACACGATTCGCGAACCATCGGTGGAGGCGTTGCGCGCATAGTAATCCTGGTGGTCCGTATGTCTCCTCAGGTCGCTTCCATCGAACGCGCAGGAGTAAAGGTTCCCGATTCCCTCATGATCGGACAGGAAATAAACCCGCCCTCCAAGAATCATCGGATCGAACAGGTTGCTCTCAAGATCGATCAGTTTAGAAAAATCGCCCATCCCCTTGGCGTCAATGTAGATCTCTCCGGCCGTTCCACCGCGATAGCGTTTCCATCCCGCGAACCGGCGCATCTTTCGACCAAGAACGACGGTATCGCCGCTGGCATCGTAGCGATCCGCCGGACCCAGGGGTAATCGCTCAAGGCCCGAGCCATCAATTTCGATAGAGAAGAGCCAACCGGGTTGACGGTTCGGTTGGCCATAGTTGCTCGAAAACAGAATACGGTCTTCCCTCCAGCTCAATGTGGTTGCCCGGGATCCGAGGAAAGTGAGACGCTTCAGACGCCCACCCTTGGAAGAGATGACAAAGACTTCCATCGGCCCTTCCTCTGCGCCGGTGAAAGCCAGCCAATCGCCATCTGGAGAGAATCGAGGATACGCGACTGTCGATAGGCTGGTGGTCAAGCGTGTCGCGTTCCCGCCCGAGGCGGGAACCGTCCACAGATCGTCCTCGGCGACGAAGGCAATCATATCGCCTTGGATTGTGGGGTACCGATAATACCCCTCCTCTTGTTGACCGAAGGCCATGTTTGAAAACAGAAATATCATGACCGGAATGTGTAGGAAAGATTTTCTCCAGTAACTCATCGTGCGGGTAGCCTCCTTGGGGGGCGCTCATGGATCAATCGTAAAGAGCAATGTGGATCAGAGGAATGCTATACGGGGTTGGAACATGTTTTAAGCGGGCGAAGAAAGCAAAGTCATTTCACGAAATACTTCTCGAAGTTCCGAAAGACTCGCCTGGATTCTGGAGTCGAACAGACTTTGGGGAGAATTGTATCGATATCGATGCCGGCGCTTTCAAGAATCATCGCGCGGCGTGGAGCCAGAATATAGTTCAGATGCTCTGGACCCATTTCCGGGTGGAATTGGACAGTCCTTAAGTAATCACCCATGCCAAAGGCTTGAATTGCACAGAGGTCATTGGAGGCGAGGAGAACACTCTCAGCAGGCATCTCGGTGACAATGTCCTTGTGAGACTGGATGACCCGAAATGAGTCGGGAATTCCATCGAAAATCGGATCGGCCTTTCCCTCGGCAGTCAGTTTCACTTCCGGGTCTCCGATTTCCCAACCCTTGGCGTTGGGTTCCACCTTCCCTCCGAGGGCCTGGGCGATCAGTTGATGGCCAAAACAGACTCCGAGTGTGGGTAGCTTTCGATCCAACGCTTCAAGAATCAGGTCTGAAAGCCGAGGGATCCATGCATCTTCGTCGTAAGCGGAACTTGGCGACCCGGTCAGGATGAGTCCCGCATGATTTTCCAGGTTCGGGTATTCCGAATCCTTGACGTGCCGGACATCCAGCGGGAGTTCATTTCCACTCCAGCCATTGCGAAACCAATCACCCACACTCCAGAGCGGATCTTCAGAATCATAGGCTTCGGACCAATTCACGGAGTTGAATACCAAGACTGGTTTCATGACTCAAACACAAACGCTTCGAGTGCAAAGTACTCCTGGAGCCCTAACCGATCCAATGATAAGGCGGTCCCTGTGTTTCTCTCTTCAGCCCGTTGCCAGAACTCACGGGCATCCGAGGGACCGGGGAAGACGGCACGGTCCTTCTGGCTTTCGTGTTTAAAGATCGAGAGACGCTTCTTCTTCATTTCGGCTTTGGTTACAGGGACAAACACATCCACCACTGGGACCTCCCATTCCTGCCAGGCGCCGCGATAAAGCCATACCTCAGGCTTTTTCTTGAGTTGAGGCAGGGCTTGGTCAATCGCCTGTTTACACATACGGTGGGTGCCATGCGGGTCGGTCATATCCCCCGCGACGAAAATGATATCCGGTTTCAGAGATCTCAGGAGGTCCAATACGATTTCCACATCGCTATCGCCAATAGGATCTTTTTTCACTCTTCCCGTTTGATAGAAAGGAAGGTCGAGAAAATGTGCGTGTTCTCTGCCGATTCCCAAAGTCTCGATCGCAGCCACTGCTTCGGACTCGCGAATGATACGCTTGATTGCCTGGATCCCCTGCGAATCGATCTGGCCGATTTTCTTTTGCTTCAGGAAATCCATCAAACCGAATATCCGTTCTGTGACTTTCTTTTCGGACACTCCCAAACTTTCACGAATCCGTTCGATGAACTCCAGATGGCGAAGCGCATCTTCGTCGAATACGGCGACCGACCCCGAAGTCATGTACGCCACATCGATACGATTCTTTCGCGCTAAAAGCTTTTGCATCGTTCCACCCATACAGATGACATCGTCATCGGGGTGCGGGGAGAAGATCAGGACTTTCTTTTTTTCGAAGAAATCGCCGGTGTCGCGGATGCGAGAGGTGAGCTCGTCCGCCACCCATTCGCAGAGGGCATCGGCTGAATTGGATGCGCGGAGTAATCCCGCGAGATGGTTCCGCGTAAAATCGACAGTCTCCAATCGGGATAGCGCGGTCCCCGTTTCCTCGGAAAGTTGGATGACCGCCCGATACTGTCTCTGTTCTCCCCAATTGAAATCCCCGAGTACCCATGGTTGTTTTATCCGAGTGAGAGTATCGGCCGCTCCGACATCCACATAGAGGACCGCCGTATCCAGACGCTGAAAATGAGTAGCGGGAACGGCCGGTTCGACCTCCCCTTCTACGGTCTTCTTGACGATGCGTGACTTTCCTTCTCCGATAGCGACCAGGATCACCTCTTCCGCTTCGAGCAAGGTTCCCAAACCAAGTGTCACACCCGATTCAGGAACATTCTCCTCTGAAAAGAAATCGGCGGCAGCTTCTTTTCGCAATGCCTCGTCCAAGGCTTCGCGACGAGTACGAGAATTCTCTTGTGTTCCGGATTGGTTGAAACCGATATGGCCGGTGGAACCGAGTTCGAGTAAGGCGATATCAATCCCACCAGCATCGGAGATCCCTTTCTCATACTCTCTGAGTTCTTTCTCCACTTGTTTCTTCGAACCGTCGACTTCGAGAAAGAATGTCTGATTGGCGGGGAGATTGACTGCATCCAACAGGTTTTCCTTCAGGAACCGCTGCTGACTTTGGAGCGCGTCTTTCTCGATAGGGTGGTACTCTGCCACCGCAAAGACGACAACGTCTGAAAAATCGATCTCGCCTCGTTTTTGACTCTTGGTCCATTCTCGATATACACCAGCTAATGTGTTCCCTGTATCGAGAGCGAGGACGGTTTTTCTTCCCTTAGAAGAATTCTTTATGATCTTTTCGCCGACTCGTTGAGCGACCGCCCGAGAGATCTCCTCGTAGCTATCAAGGATTTCTACTTGAATGTTCTCGTGGCGACGAAACTCTTGTCTCGTTTCTATGTTTTCTTTTCTCATTTTGGCCCGTCTTTAATAGGAAAAAGGTGTAAAGGCCGAATCTATAAGCCCTCGTGAAAAGATACAAGGGAGAATGAGTGGGAATTCAGACCAAAGATGTCTGAACGAGACTCGATTCCTTGTTGCTAGAAGTGGTGGGAATTTTTGGTGAGCAAGATTCGGAACGGATTCTAAACTCAAGACAGACCGCATGGGCCTTGTCCGGATTCCAAATCATATTGGATTCCGTCCTCTCCAGAAGTTTCCTGATCAGTTGGTTGCGAAACTTAAGGGTGTTGTCGGTTTTCTGGCCGAACCATTCTTCAAACGGCATTCCGGTGGTTGTCGCCCACTCGATTTTCAATCGCGTTCCGCCCGATTGAGCCAGACTCAAGGTCGGTTTCTCCGAGTTCATCCTATAGACCACATAAGAAAACCACTTCTCAAACAGCGTCCAAAGTTCGATATCTCCTCCCGCCATCCGTCTTTGGCGCAGACCGGGAAGTGCGCTCTGGACTGCAAGCCCAAACACTGGAAGAAGATCTTCTGCTTCAACTCGCTTGCCCTCGCAATCGAGCACTTCTCTTACTAGCGGCTCAACCAAACGTCGCTCTTCCTCATCCATCAATGTGGGGAGACTCCCCTGGTGATTCCAGGATTCGAACCAAGCGTTCGAGTAAAGGTAGAGGAGATCTTTGGAGGAGGGTGCTCCCTTCTGAGGGTTCATCTCCTCTTTGTTGAGGGAGACAACGATCTGATTGACTTCATCCTTTTCCTGCGAATCCAATTGAATATTTATGCTCACCTTCCAGATACTGGTTTTACCCAAATAGGGATCCCTCAGCGAAAGGGTCTTACTTGAAGTGGGGCGATCGGATTCCAGTAAAGATTTGATGATCTCCTCCAACTCCGGGTGACGAAGCGGATAGCCAGTTTGGCCAGAAATGGAGAGGACCCGTTTCGCCGCCTCGTTCATCGAGAGAATCCTGCGGGTTTGATCGAGGACAATGACCGGTTCGCGATTCACCCGAAGCAAGGTGTTCTGCATCGCCTCGATCGCCGACATTTCGTTGTCACGATACTCCTTGATGTTATGAACCATTTGAGAGTATTGCGTTTTCTGTTTCAAGGAGTGATCGAGTTGATCGCTCAGCCGCTTTCGGTCTTCATAGTCTTGGTGTCGAGCTTCGAGGAGGAGTGAAATCGATTTTGCGAGAGGACTGAACTCTCCAGGCAGATTCAAATGAGTGACTGGCAAGAGGCTCTCAGCATGTTCGATGGAGTTCTGGGTGGCTACCGCGAGAGGGCCCAGGAATCGATTGGGATTTCCCCAACGCCAATAGAAGAGCATAAACAATGCGACGAAAAATCCGACTTCACCCATTATCGTGAATCTTTGAGCATGGAGGAAATCTTCCAGGCTCTGAGGACTGCCCACATTCACCCATAAGCGAAACCGAGGCCGAACTTTGCCTCCCGGATGCAGGGTCCATAAACGAGTACGGCTGTTGGAGTCGACCCATTGAGGGTTTTCGTCATGGGTCATTTCTAATGTCGGTTCCCAACCCTTCGGGAACACACCCTTTGTAAATACCGGTTGACCGTGGACATTGTCCACTAATGCCATCCCTCTTAAGCTCGGATAGTTTTTTTCGAAGCGGCTAAAGATTTCATCCCAGTTCCATTCAATGACCAAAGGGGAGTTGGGCGCAAGGACAGCAAATTCACCGTAAAGGGCGCTCGCCAGATTATTCTCCTCGGACCGCTGGTACTTCTGAGAGGCATTCCAAAGTGGATAGAGACTGACCAACAGGGCGATGCAGAAGCAGGCCAGGAAAAAAGAGAACCACAAAAAGAAGTAGCGGCGAAAGACCAATTATCTCCCCTAAACCCCGATGGCATTCGGGGTCGAAACAGTTCAAACCCTATAAACCACTTGGTAATCTAATCGAAGCGCCCTAAAACCTCAAGTATAATTTTAATTCAACACCCATAACCCCATTATTATTAATAGGTTATGAGTTTTATGAACGGACCCCAGCCCGAGTCAATTCACGATTCATTCTGGCGATATTCTTAATGCTAATCTCCTTGGGACAAGAGGCTTCGCATTCGTAATGATTGGAGCAGTTGCCAAAGCCCTCGGAATCCATCTGACTGACCATCGAAACCACCCGTTGGTCGCGTTCGGGTTGACCCTGTGGAAGGAGTGCGAGTTGGCTGACTTTGGCTGAAACGAACAGCATCGCCGAAGCGTTTGGACAAGCTGCGACACATGCGCCGCATCCAATGCATGCCGCGGCATCCATCGCTTGATCGGCACTATCTTTCGGAACCGGTACGGCATGGGCATCCGGGGCGGCGCCCGTTCTGACCGAAATATAGCCCCCCGCGGAGATCACACGGTCGAACGCGGATCGGTCTACAGCTAAATCCTTAATGATCGGAAAGGCTTTGGCGCGCCATGGTTCAATGACCAATGTCATGCCGTCTTGAAACCGTCTCATATGGAGTTGGCAAACCGTAGTGGCCGCATCCGGACCATGCGCCTGGCCGTTGATCACACACCCACACATTCCACAAATACCCTCGCGACAATCGTGATCGAAAGCGATGGGGTCCTTTCCCTCTTTCTCCAATTCATCGTTAACCACATCCAGCATTTCGAGAAAGGACATGTCTGTATCGATGTCTTGCGCTGGGTATACCTCGAACCTGCCGCTGGTCCGGTTGTCGGGTTGTCTCCAAACCTTGAGGGTCAGGTTGATTTTCTTAGACATCACTTATAACTCCTTTGGGTCAAGGAGACTTCTTCAAACTCAAGCGGCTCTTTGTGAAGGATGGGGTTCCCTCCATCTTGGTCGATCTCCCATGCGGCGACATAGCAGAAGTTTTCGTCATCACGTTTGGCTTCTCCATCTTCGGTCTGCGATTCCTCGCGAAAATGTCCGCCACAAGATTCGGCGCGTTCCAAAGCGTCATGCACCAGGAGTTCCCCGAATTCGAGAAAGTCGGCCACCCGGCCAGCCCGTTCGAGGTTTTGATTGAAGGACCCTGGGGACCCCACTACATTGACGTTGTTCCAAAACTCTTCTCGAACTTCGGGAATTTTTTTAAGAGCATCTTTGAGTCCGGATTCATTACGGGCCATTCCGCATTTGTCCCACATGAGCAGCCCCAAGTCCCGATGGATCTCATTGACCGCCCGTTTCCCATTGATGTTGAGGAGTTTCTCGATTCGATTCGCGGCCTGTTTTTCAACTTCCTTGAACTCGGGCGCATCGGTGGAAATGTCTTCGACCTTATGAGTCGCGAGATAATGTCCCAAGGTGTAGGGAATCACAAAGTAGCCGTCCGCCAATCCTTGCATGAGTGCGCTTGCTCCCAACCGGTTCGCTCCATGGTCCGAAAAGTTGGCTTCACCCAAAACATGTAAACCCGGGAGATTGCTCATCAGGTTGTAGTCGACCCAAAGACCACCCATTGTGTAGTGAACCGCTGGATAGATCATCATTGGCGACTTGTACGGATTCTCATCCACGATTTTTTCGTACATCTGAAATAGGTTCCCGTAGCGCGAGCGGATTGCGGATTCCCCCAAACGATCGATCGCATCTCGGAAATCGAGATAGACCGCTTGTCCAGTCGATCCAACGCCATGTCCGGTATCGCACATATCCTTGGCATTCCGCGATGCCACATCCCGAGGAACGAGATTGCCAAACGAGGGGTAGCGTCTCTCGAGGTAATAGTCTCGATCTTGTTCGGGGATCTCGCTCGGCTTTCGGTTGTCGCCCTCTTTTTTGGGAACCCAGATCCTCCCATCGTTTCGAAGGCTCTCACTCATCAATGTCAGTTTGGATTGG
Organism: Candidatus Omnitrophota bacterium; assembly: GCA_029261095.1. Classification (GTDB taxonomy): domain Bacteria; phylum Hinthialibacterota; class Hinthialibacteria; order OLB16; family OLB16; genus JACKFH01. The sequence goes on from JAJDBZ010000308.1 coordinate 13,929, forward strand.
TAGTCGCCATGGACCGGGATGCAGGTCGGGTGAATCTGCGTGTAACAAGGATTGGCGAAGAAGGCACCGCGTTTGGCCGCACGCCATGCCGCGGTCACATTGCAGGCCTTCGCGTTGGTGGACAAGAAGAAGACGTTTCCATAACCACCCGTAGCAAGTAGGACTGCATGAGCCGCGTGAGACTCGATTTCACCCGTCACAAGGTTTCGCACTACAATTCCACGGGCCTGACCATTCGCTACGACGAGATCCAGCATTTCACGGCGCGGGTAGAGTTCGACCCCTCCGCGTTTCACTTCTTTCATCAGAGCACTGTAGGCTCCAAGCAAGAGTTGCTGCCCCGTTTGGCCACGCGCATAGAAGGTCCGCGAAACCTGGGCGCCACCGAAAGATCGATTATCAAGGAGTCCCCCATACTCACGGGCGAACGGGACTCCCTGTGCGACACACTGATCGATAATATTGACACTGACTTCCGCGAGTCGATGGACATTCGCCTCGCGCGAACGGTAATCGCCCCCTTTGACAGTGTCGTAAAAGAGGCGATAAACGCTATCGCCATCGTTCTGATAATTCTTTGCTGCATTAATCCCACCTTGTGCGGCAATACTATGAGCACGACGAGGGCTGTCTTGAATGCAGAAAGACTTTACGCGGTATCCCAACTCGGAAAGGCTGGCCGCGGCTGAAGCGCCAGCTAGGCCAGTCCCAACCACAATCACTTCGAACTTTCTCTTGTTGGCTGGATTTACCAACTTGAGATCGAACTTGTGCTTGGTCCATTTCTCCGATATCGGACCGCTCGGGACCTTTGAGTCTAAGACCATCAAACCTTTCCTCGTTCTGAACGCTTATGTTGCATTCGTAAGCTATAAATGGGGCGTCCTGACCACGTTGACATAAATGGGTATTGAAATGAAACCGACCGCAAGCAGGATCGCCAATGCGAATCCGATTTTTTTCACCATGGGTGTATAGCGGTCGTGAAAGAACCCGATTGATTGGAAGAGGCTCTGGATTCCATGAGAAAGGTGAAATCCCAGTATAATCATGGCCAAGATATAGAGGCCGGAGTGCCAGGGTTGTAAAAAAGAGTTCCACACCAAACCAAACAGTCCCAAACTGAGGCCGCCATTGACACCTTCAACAATGGTCGGGTCCCCGGTTTTGTCGCGATATGTGAAATCATAAAGATGGAGCGCCACGAACACCAAAATCAAAATCCCCGTGTAGATCATGGTCTTCTTGCAGAAACCGCCATCTCCCCTAGAGTTCGAAACCGCATAGCGACCCCCGCGCGCGGCATGGTTCTCACCGGTGAGTTTGATGGCCAATACGACATGCCCAAGAAGCGCCGCAATCAATCCGATTCGAAGAACCCACAGGATAGGCCCCAGGTCGTGGAGTTTTTTGCTGTAACCATTAAATGCTTCCGGTCCCGCGAAAATCAAAAAGTTTCCGGAGAGGTGAGCGATCAGGAAACCGACCATCGCTAATCCTGTGACAGCGACAATTTGTTTTCGAACGATAGACGATTGAAGTAGGGTTCGATTCGATGAAGCCATCGATTTATCCTTCGTTTTGAATTGAGATCGTGTTTACCATCTCGCTCAAGAGTGGCTGCGTTGTCCGTGATCCGGGAAAGCGGGAGCGGGGCCTTCCATTGGATTAAGGAGTCAGGAACCCTGGGTTACCATCAGCGAATACGCTGACTACTCCGCCCTGTGAACGTTTGCCTTCGCAAAAGCGCCCTGGTGTAGATCCAAAAAGGTGGTTAAATCCGATTCCGGATTCACCACAATTTTTAAATCATCGCTAAAATCCGTTCCCTTGGTGGCACTCACACGCATAGACCCCTGAATCATCAAGAATTTCATGTCCTTACCCATGAACGGTTGAAGCAAGTCCTTTGCCTCCAGGGTACCGACCGGGATTGTCTTGAGTTGGAAATCGGCTGCAGTAGTCAGTTTCTCGGCAATGGGAGCCCTACGTTGTTGGAATTCTTTGGAAGAGGGTAACAACGGTTCGGTGACTCCACCTCCGGGAAGATTCAGGATGGCCTCAAGGCCGACCTCCCCTTCCTCGCCCGGGCGAGGGGTTGCTACCAGTTTTTGGATCGAGATTTCGAGAATGGGAATAGAGGTTTGTATGTTTTGGCGTCGTCGTTCACCCGGAATGGAGACGGTTGGGTATGACCTATCCAGCTTGGAAACCTGAAAGTTGGTCAGAAAAACTTCAATGGCAATGTATGGATCGAAATAGTACAACAAGTCTTCGTTCGCGGATTCAAGATAAGCGCGAAACTCGGGTTCGGTGACCCAACGATATTCGGCAATAAGAGCCTCGCTGTACGGGATCAAATCAATAGCGCGGATAGCTTCGAGCGGAGCATTCCCCACGGCCAGGACCAACGCCGCTTGGGCCTTTTGGTGGGCCCAATACCAATAGTCTCCATTCTTGCCGCGATTTTCTCGGACAAATTCTTGATCGCCAGGCTCATCTAGGTTGGTGACTTCGATGGAGCCCTTCGCGACAGTACGTACGGACCTTTCGGTCATGAAGGTGATGAAGGCGTCGTTTGTCTCCAGGATTGCGGCATTCACCTCGCTCACATCCGCCGGGACATTCTTTTGCTTGAGTTTCGAGACACCATACGAACACGGTGCAGCCAGAATCACGAGACAAGCGACTAGAATCAAAGTCGCCATTTTTGAAAGATGGCGGATTATTGGGGAGGAGGGGATGGGTCCCATATCGCTCAGGTATCCTTTCCGGGTCGGTTGAATCTAATAGGTCGGATTACCCGGTATCATTGCAGGTGAAGGGGTTATCTTTCAAGACGCATGGCCAAAATCGAGAAAGTTGCTACTTGAGGCAGAAGGGGATACAGCTCAGAACAATTGCCTAGAGAGTCGGGAGGAGATTCTTCGGATCGACGCTTTCCTGATTGGGTCTTCGAACCTCAAAATGGAGGTGTGGTCCAGTCGAGCGACCGCTGTTTCCCGAATGCGCGATGACATCACCTTGCTTCACACGATCTCCTTCGCTCTTGAGCAACTTGGAGTTGTGGGAGTAGACAGTGCACCAACCATCATCATGACGGACCTTGATCATGTTTCCGTGTCCATAACGAGATCTCGATATTTCAATGACCTCACCGTCGCGTGCCGCGTAAACCGGTGTACCGACAGGAATTGCCAAATCGATCCCATGATGCATCGAGAACCGAGGCTTGGGGCCACCCGCTCGAGCTTTTGAGCGTTTCGAGAAGGGATCGACTCTCCGTCCCCACCGGCTTGAAATCTTGAAATCATCAGCCACCGGCCATTGCCAGCGGGTACTGCCTTTGAGTTTCGAAGTATCGGACCGGATCGCGCGCGCCGTGTGTGTCCGCGGGTTGTGGTTCTTGGCTACAGCATCCGGGATGACAAGGAGTTGCCCTTCTTCCAACTTGTTAGTGGAATAATAATTCAGGCCGTTCAAATCGCATACTTTGAACATGTTCTTGATTTCATACTTCTTAAGGAGACTCGAAAGGGTTTCGTGCTTCTCAACTCGATGGCAAAGACCGTTTTGGCCTTCAGCGGGAACCCAAATCTTCGAACCCGCCGCGATGCAGTGTGGGTCATCGATTTGATTGACTCGCATCAGATCATCAGCCGTTACACCGGGGTATCGGGATGCGATCAACGAGAGATTTTCTCCCTTTTTGATTTCATCGAAGACGATTCTCGACTTGGCCTCAGTAGGTTTCTGCTTGACATCCGCTTTAGGTTTGGGAGTGGTTTTGGCGACTTCGGATACCGGGGCTTGGTTTTCGTTGGGTTCGTTACGGTTGGTCAGTGTTTTGCCTGATCCCGAGATGGTGGTTCCGGGCGTTTCACGCTTCCTTGATTTGCGTAGGACTTCCTTCCCGTTAGCGTCGTACACCACCAAATCTTTACCTTCACCCTCGACCTTAATGACAAAGCCTTTTTTGGGAGTGGAATCCCCGGCCACCGATACCGAATCCTCAGTCTGGCTTTTGGCGATATTGGGCTCTTTGTTTTCCGAATCAGCAGCCGCAATGACGGGTGCTTTATGGGAATCCATTCGGACGGTTGAAGGTGTTTCTGTGGAAATAGCGGCGACGGGTTCAATCTTGGCGGGAACCTTGGGAGTCTCTGATGTCTCCTCAAATGACGAAACACGCACATGTTTTTCCACTCCTTCATCGGTGAGTGTGGAGTGAAGGGAAGGGATGCCCTCATCGTGCGGAGGGGAAATGATTTTTTTCGAGGGGGCGGATAGAGAAAAGCTAGATGTGTTTTTAGTCGAAGTGAGAAGACCAGTAGAACTCGACGGTTGGATCGGTTGGGACTCTTTTGTCCCATCGAAAAGGTCCGGCCATTCGTTTAACCCTACCGATTCAACGTTCTCTTTGGCCTGCGCCGTAGACTGGGAGAAGACGTTGACTATGGCTGGCTGGTCGGAAGAGTTTTTGCGGTTTTCTGGTGCTAGACCGGGTATTCCGAAAAGGATACCGGCAACAAAGAAAAGGCGTATCCCCATTAAGAACCGCCTCGAATAATCCCACCGGGATTCATCGTGCGACTCTATCGAGGTTGCCTCCCCCAAATGATTGGAAAGATAAGTATAATCCCTAAACACCCTTATTCAGTAAGACCCATTTACAGCCCAATTTTCGGAGAGTTTGGAGCTCGAATAATCGACTGTCAAGCTCGGTTATCTCCATCGGGGTCTATTCTCCCTTGCTTGTGTGTTCGGATCTCGGGCAAACCGAGTCCCCCACATAAGTCATCGGCCGACGCCCGAAGGATTGAAGCGGTTTTTTGCTTTTCCCACGAACGAGGTAAA
>JAJDBZ010000309.1 GCA_029261095.1 Candidatus Omnitrophota bacterium
CCATGGTTGAGGAAACCGATCGATCGATTGACTCGTTCGATGGGATCCGAGATTGGTTGTGGGACAGGGATTTCTTCCTGGGCGCGGGAACTGTTGGAAAGGCCCATCGAAAGAAACAGGTATATTCCCCAGATCGTTAAGATTCTAAGATGGATCATTCGGTTCATGTCGTTTTCTTGTGGCAAAAATTTCAGATGCGCATGAGTGGCGTTTATTGAGTTATCGGTCGATTCTGGGTCGATCCTGACAGGCAATGCATTCTCTCAGGAGTTTTGGCCATGGTGGGACAGACCGCTATCGCTCCGATTCTGGCGGGACCAGGTATTGCATGAGATCTTCGATGAATTCAGGACGTTCATGATTCTGAAACCATGTGGCCCAAGTCGCCATCATAAACTCTTTCCCAGGGATGTTCGATTTCCCGGCTCGGGTGAGTAGTGAAGTGGATTTGGTGGTCGAATCGTATTGGATTCGAAAGGTATCACCCTCTTCCAGGTCTTCAGTCAGCGGAGCTAAGAACCTCCCCATGACCTCATCATTCTCATAGTTATTCAGCTCATACCCTTCTCGAATCCCTTCTAGAATATCTTCGATGTTAACGTCGCGGAGCATCGTGATGGTGGTTCTCTTATCGACTTCGGCCAGGATGACATTGCGGCGCGTCGGGGGATTGGGGATCAACTTCATTTCATGAGTGGCGTGGTAAACCCTGACATTCACCAAAAGGACTTTCTTGTGGCGGATCCCGTTTCCCGTCTGGTAAAAACCATCGCTTGATTTAGGGATGGCTATTGCGGGATCAGAAAGAATCAAGATGGTGAGAATTATTGCGAAAAACGAGAAAGCAGTCCTTATCAAGGTATTATCTCCCGCGTGTCCGGTTTGGTTTATGCTCATCGAAAATGAGACTGTTATCAATCGACCTGATTATACCGTCTCAAACTCCGAGTGGAAGAAGTTAACAAACGGAAGGTTCTCCGTATCACTTCGGAAGCGGTTCGAGGTCGCCCAACTCCGATTCCTGTTGCTCTTTGAAAGAGAAACGGCCTTCGCGAAGGTTCGCGCCTAACATCCGGAAATCGTGGGCGATGACATGAAAAGCCATCGTGAGCAGCAATACCACGACACACGAGAACAGCACACCGAACCCCAGGGAGATGGCCATGGGAACAAGGAATCGAGCCTGTGTCGAAGTTTCCAGGATCATCGGGGCTAATCCAAAGAAAGTGGTCAGAGACGTCAGGACAATCGGACGGAACCGCCGGGCTCCCGCCTGGAGAACCGCTTCAGTGAATGGAGTACCGCTCCGCCACATATCGTTTAGTGTGACTGTCAGAACGAGCGCGCCATTCACCGCAACTCCCGTCAGGGCGATCATTCCGAAAACGGAAACGATTGACAGATCATACCCCATCAGAAGGTGCCCCACCAATGCCGATGCGATCGCGAACGGGATACAAGACATGACAATGAATCCCTGCAAATAACTCCGAAATAGAGCGGCGATCAGCGCGAAGATGAAAATAAGCGAGATCATGAGGCCAAGGCGTAAACTTGCTAGCGCCTCCCGTTGTTCTCGCTGACGCCCTTCGAAAGAGAACGCGAGGCCCGGGAAATTCGCGACCAACTGCGGGAGCGGTCCGGCTTCCAAGTCTTCCCGAACTTTATTGGCATTGACCAACTCGGGAATCACGTTGGCAGTAATGGTCAGAACCCGTTTTCCATCGACACGTTTGATCTCCGTCGGGGCTGCGTTGTATTCGATGTCGGCAGCTTGGGCGAGTGGAATTTCGCCGCCTTCCGGAGTCTGTATGATGAGTTCTTCCAGGCGATGCATGGACCGACGTTCCGTTTCCGGAAGCCGGACCATGACTTTGATTTCGTTGCGTCCTCTTTGTTGACGTAACGCTTCCGCGCCGTAGTACGAATACCGCACCTGCCGCCCCAAATGATTGGCGGTTATTCCCAGTGACCGCCCCTCCGGAGTGATGGTGAAATCGATTTGAGGTTTACCCTCCGCGAACCCATCGTTGATGTCAGTGACACCCGTATAGGTTCCCAGTAAATCGGCAAGTTCTGTCGCTGCGTGCTCCAGAATCTCCCGCTCAGGATGGGCCAACTCCACAGTAATCGCCGCCGAACCCGAGGGGCCAACTTCATATTCGAAATAGAGAGAGTCCAAGCCTGCCACCTCGCCTACTTCTTCCCGCCATATTTTGACGAAGTCTGCGGCGGTGAAGTCCCTCTCTTCTTCAGGTACGATGGTCAAGTTCACATCCGCCGCGTTAGAGGCCCGCCTTCCAATGATGTTCATCCGCCCTTGGAGAACCTTGTCTTGGCCCCCCAGTCTTTCCGCCGCTCGCAATCCCGCATTTTCGATATGGTCCGCGACCCGTTTAATCTCCTCGAACGGGGCTCCGTATGGGACATAAACCTCGGCATCGACCCTCGTGCTTTCGATGAGTGGATCGAAACTGAAATTGATTCGGCCCGATTGATAGTACCCCCAGGCCAACAGCAAGGCCGCGATGAAAACGGATGCGGTCAGGTATCGCAACTTGAGTGATATCCGAAGCAACGGGACGAAGGCTTTCTGTGTAAAGAGGTCGAATGCATGCGAGGTTTTTGCTTCAAGTTTCCCGATGCGAGCGAGAAGTGAATTCTTGTCTTGATTCTTTGCCGCCAGCCGTGCCCGGCTCAGGTGGGCAGGCAATACAAAGAGACATTCGATCAGAGAGATTGTGAAAACCGCGATCACCACCACTGGAAGGTTTGCGAAAAATTTCCCGGTCCTACCTGGTACGAACAACATGGGGATGAAGGCGATGATGTTGGTGGCAACCGCGAAAAAAATCGGGACCACCATTTCTCGAGTCCCCCGAATTGCGGCGGTGAGTGGTTCGTCCCCTTGCTCCATCCGAAAATAAACATTCTCTCCCACAATCACTGCGTCATCGACCACCATTCCTAGCGTGACGATAAAGGCAAACAGAGAAATCATATTGATGCTGGCATCGAGAAAGGGAAGGAGGAGAAGGGAACCAACAATCGAGACGGGGATTCCCATCGATACCCAGAATGCAAGTCGGGGAGCCAGAAAGAAACCGAGCACCAATAGCACAAGAGCCAATCCCACGAATCCGTTCTTGGCGAGCAGCTTGATTCGGTCTTCATAATCGTCTGCCGAATTCCAAAAAATGAAACATCCCGCCTTATCGGGTAACGTCGCTTCGAGTTCCTCCATGTATTGATAAACCCGGCTGGCGATCTCCAGAGGCCGTTCATCGCCCACTCGGTGCACACCCACCAATAGCCCGGGTTGTCCATTAAAAAAGTTGATACGGTCGGCGTCTTCAAAACCTTCCTTGATCGTCGCAACATCTCGAAGGAAGACCTTCGTTCCATCGGCCTCGCTGATGAGAGGAATATCGGCGAACTCGCTAGCAAAGTCTTTTCTCTCGGAAGTGCGGAGTAAGATCTCGCCCGCTTTGGAACGGACCCCTCCGGCGGGTACATCGATCGCGTTCTCGCGGATAGTCCTCGCGATGTCGCCCAGATTCAGGTTTAGCGAACGAAGAGTCGATTCTGGAATTTCGATCGAGATCTCCGGTCGCCGTCCCCCCCAAATCTCGACTTGAGAAATCTCCGGAAAAGACAATAGATCATTACGGACTCTTTCCCCAAACTGGTAGAGAGCACCCTCGTCCAAATCACCATAAATGGCCAAAGCCACGGTGCTACGGCTATTCTGATCGAGGGAGATCGTGGGTTTTTCGGCATCCTCTGGAAAAGAACTGATCCGGTCGATGGCGACCTTCACATCTTGTAGCGCTCGATTCGCGTCCACCCCTTCCTTCAGTTCGATCTGAACGCGCCCGCGCCCCTCATTGGCTTCGGCTTCAATTCGTTTAATTGCCTCCAAGCCGCGTATCTCCTCTTCGACCGATTGAAGAATACCTTCCTCAACCTCCTCGGGAGCCGCTCCTGGATACCGCATCGAGAACTCGATGACATCGAGTTCATAGGCCGGATAAGTCTCTTGTTGAATGAAAAAGGCCATGATGACCCCGCCGACAAGAAAGGTCAGCATCAGAAGGTTGGCCGCGACATGGTTTCTCGCCATGTAGGCGATCAGGCCGTGATCGGCATTGGCATCAATGGGGGTCTTCATCCGGTTAACCTTGATTGAGCGCCTTTGTGGCGTCTTCGGGAAGGCGAGAGGAGATTTGAACTTCGCTAGTCGATGAGGTGGCCTCGTCCTTGGCGACACGGAGTTCCATCCCAGGAAGGATGCTCGAGAGGCGGGATGTGATCAAACGATCCCCGGCTTGGATTCCGTCGCGCACGAGGAGGTCATCCTCCCTTCTCCAGACCACCTCGACCGATCGGACCTGAAGTTGGTTCTCCGGTGTGGCAACCCAGATTCTTGTATTCTCTCGGATAGAGGTACGCGGGATACAATAGACATCTTCAAGTGATCCTGCTTCGATCTCCAGGCGTACATAACTCTCCAGAAGCAGTGGCTTGGTTTCCACTTCCTTCTCCAAACTGAGCGGGTCTACCACCGTCACCAGGACTTGAGCCATCCGACCCTCTGTGTCCAGGCTCCCTAGCAGTCGCGACACGCGTCCTTCTCGAACTGTTGAAGAACTATTTCCTTCAAGCAGATGGACCGCCACTTTTGATCCTCCTTGACCGGCCGCGTTTGGGAATTGTATGCGGTCGAGGTCGCTAATCGGGATCCTTGCTTCGATCCAAAACTCATCGGTTCCCACCAGTGTCGCAATACGCGTATTCCGATCCACCAATTGACCTGTTTCCACCATTTCCTCAATGACCAGAGAATCGAACGGCGCTTTGAGTACGGTTCTGGACAAGTTGAGAAGGGCCTCATCCAGGGCAGTTTGCGCCGCGTCGCGGGTCGCTTCCGAACTTTGTAGTTGCGGTTTCCTCAGCACTAATGAAGGGTTGGTCAGATCCTCGCTCAGGTCTTCTTCGAGCAATTCCCACTCCCGTTTCGCGATAGCCTGCTGGCCCTCCTCCATATCGAGGGAGGCCTGCGATTTCGAAAGATCGGCTTCGGCTCGACGAACCATGATTTCGTACTCGGAGGGATCGATCTCAAGAATCACTTCTCCTTCCGAGATACGGCCTCCTGGAATGAGTTGAGGGTGCTGTTTGAGGACACGCCCTCCCACCTCTGGTTGGAGCACCACTCGCCTAGCGGGGATGACCGGACCGAATGCGGTGACTTTGACGGATACATCGATTGGTTCGAGATTGGTAACACTGACAACTGGAACGGGAGCTTCTGCTTTATGTTTTTTCGTCTTCGGCGGGGATAGAAGCATCGTATAAGCCCCATAGGCTGCCGCACCAATGATGAGCATCGGGATTAAACCATTGGAAATGAATCGAATGACTGCCTTCACTTAAAACCTCTCAACCCGATAGGGAGCCGTCAATGAATTAGGATGGGGCAATGGGCCGCCTAAGGCAAGGTGGAGAAAGACCCGGATCGATAGGAGTTCCCTTCGTCTTCCGATGAGATCCCGTTCCACATCCTGTAAGGATTGAAGCGCCGCGAGTACGGGCAGGTAGTCCGATCCACCTTGGGCGTATCGAATCCGAGATTCGCCCAGTAGCTTGACCCGTGTCACTCTTTCGTTTTCGAGCGCCGCGATCAGGTCTTCTTGATGAACCTGACGCCACAATGCGTTCTCCACTTCCTCGATCGAAATCAGGAAGAGATCGGTAAACCTTGCCAACTCCTCCTCAAAAATGGCTCTCCGGCGTTCAATTTCTGCTTCCCGTCGCCCCTTATCCAGGATCGGTCCGACCGCATCCGCCAATGCGGATGCAAACAACCTTGTGGGGTCCATGGTTTTCAACAACCCGACATCGGCGGAAAGAGTGAACCGGGGGTAAAGATCGGCGATCGCTTCGGCTATGGCATAGTCGATGGAAACTAATCTCCGGGAGCTGGCTCGAAGGTCCGGCCGTTGCATAAGCAAATCGGAAGGGACCCCTGCATGGTAATCATCCGAGAAGGTTGGGAATGTATCTCCTACCTCAAAGGTTGCGCTTGTGGGCGGATGTCCCATCAACACCGACATTCTGTTCGAGAGGACTTTGGCCTCGGCACGGGGTAACGGGAATTGGGCTTCGACCGAAGCTACCTGAGATCTTTGTTGGAGAACATCGACAATGTTGACTTCTCCCTGTCCCTGACCGAACCGAAGTTCAATCCTCCTCAGAATCTCCCGACTGGCGTCCAATTGCTCCTGAAGGAGGTCTAATGTGAGGTACTGTTCCATCAGCTGAAAGTAGGTGTCAGCAACCTCCCCAGTAAGAAGCAGGAGGAGAGCCCGGTAATCCTCCTCGGTTGCTTCGGCCTCAAGGACCTCAGACTGATAGGCCGCTTCGAGTCTCCCAAAGATATCGGGATCCCAGGAGACATCCAGTGCCGCGTCGTACCGACGGTTCGAATCCTCGCCCTCCACCTTGGAGAGACTGGAAGAACCCACCCCCGACAATTCCCATTCACGTTCGGCTCCTGTTCTTTTGGCCAGTGCGCGGGCTTGCCTGATTCGCGCGAAAGCCGCTTTGAGTGAAAAGTTCTCAGGGACAGATGTCTCAATGAAATTTGCCAAGATCGGATCATCGAAATTCGTCCACCAGGGTTCGCGGGACTCCTTCGAGACGACAGGGAAGGAGTAAGTTTCCGAGGGGATCACCTCCGGTAGCGGACGATGGTTCGGAAGACAGAGTTGACACCCCGACACAAGAATCAATCCTATAGCGACTAGCGAAACGAAGGGGGCATGGAAGTTCTTCATAAAAAGAACCGGCAAAGAGTGGAATAGAAACATTTTCATTCTCGAAACAGAATCACCCGTGGCTATGTTGTTGGACAGCAAGACATTAAGGTTTCATCGACTCAAACGAGCACCCCTCTCGTTGAGGAAAGGAGAAGATTAGGGGGAAGGCGACCTGACTTCAATTGGATTGGATACAAGGGGTCGTTTCATAACGAAACAAAGGATTTGACCCGAATGGAAATGTGGGATGCCATCGGATAGACTTCAGAAAATCGCGATTATGCTCCACCCTTCGGCAAGTGGAGCGATTCTCGAGGAAAAGTCAAATGCGCATCCAAGAAAGATTGAATGTTCCTAGCAGGCTGGAGTTTCTAACACCCGGTCCCTTTATGACTCTACTCCTCATTTTGACTACCGCTGCCTTCAGTCAGGCCACCTCAGATCCAAACGCCGAAGCGATCGATCAAATCCTCCATGGTGTGCGCGGAATTCAGGAAGATCCCACCCGTCTCGAAGAGGCGATCCCCTGGCTTGAAGAAGAGGAAGCCAGGGTCATTCAGGAAATCTCCGAAATCGAATCTCTTTTGAGTGAACTCAAGAACCAATCTCACGGGGCTGAAAACGAACGATTACGTCTCGCCGAAAAGTTCCGTCTGGGAATCCAACCTCTCGGAGGATCGGAATCCTCTGGGAGTTCCCTCTCAATCGATTTCAACCGCGATATCCGTCCCATCCTTTCAAACAACTGTGTCAAATGCCACGGTCCCGATGAAGGCACACGCAAAGCGGGACTGCGTCTTGATCTCCTTTCCGATGCAATCGGCGAAACCGGTGTCATCCGGCCCGGAAACAGTTCCCAGAGTCCCCTGTACGAACGGATCGCCACCTCGGACGATGCCGACCGTATGCCTCCACCCGATTCGGGGAAGATTCTGAAACCCGAGGAGATCGCTCTCTTAAAGAAATGGATTGATGCAGGCGCCCCATACAGCGGCCATTGGGCTTTTGAGAAACCGGTCAAGGCGCGGGTCCCCCAGGTCTCACAAACCGATTGGGTGCGGAACCCGATCGATTCGTTTGTGCTGGCCAAACTGGAGAACTTGGGAATTTCGCCAGCCGAAGAAACCGACCGTTACACTCTTATCCGACGTCTCAGTCTGGACCTCATCGGACTCCCGCCCACC
>JAJDBZ010000310.1 GCA_029261095.1 Candidatus Omnitrophota bacterium
GGTGCTGAAAATGTTCCGCGAGGATGTGGTTGATCCACTCAATGAATGGCTCAAACCGCATCGTGAAAAGTGGAACTCGGGTCGAGGAAAACCGGTCCAATTGACCGCCTGATGACGCCGGTTTCGGCAAATTTCGGCAAATCGACCCTAAGTGCAGCTTATGGCAAAAACGTAAGTTGAATAAAATCAGTTGCAAGAGTGGTTAAGAATGGCGGGGAGCTGATAGGTTCGCAAAACCGGACGCCCCATGAGAAGAATGGGATTTGGGGTTTATTAGGTTATTGGATGCGATCTTCCTACAAGGACATCACTCCACCTTGAACGGGATTCTCGCTTCGGTAGTAGACTTGTTTCTCGATCCTTCTCAGTGCTCTCTCGACTTGATGTGCGTACCGCTGAATGATTTCGGGGGTGTGGTGTCTTGAACATTGTCAACGAGTTGCCGAAATCTGTTAGTGAGGGTGTGGTGAGCGTCAGATGAACGCACCCGAGACGCTCTTTCTGATTTTTGTTTTTGTGTTTTTCCTAAGTTTTTTGCTGATTTTTCAGCGGTCTCTGGAGCCGTAGGTCATAGGTTCGAATCCTATCGCGCGTACCAGACCTTTTCAGCCTTTATTTGCAGCGTTTTTCTCACGAAAATCTGAAAAGAACTTCAACAAAAAAATTCACTGCATTTAAGTTTCTTAGCTCAAAGTTGCCGAACTTAGAACAAGAGGGATGCGGAGAATATTACTAGGTGGCGCGAGGAAGTTCTATTTGGATAACCTCGCTCCACTTTCTCCGATAGGGGACCAAGATTTTTTCGAGCGGTTCAACAACATCTCGCTTGAACATTTCTAGAACTCCATCTGGGTCATACTCCAATCGGTCCAGGTAATTTTTCCAGTCAATTTCCGAAATCTCCTCTGGCTTATGTCCTCGGTAAAGCTGAAGAGAAATCCCGTAAAGTTTTTGATGGAGAAACTCTTTGACCAATGATCGACGCAAACCCTTGCCATCAAGGTGAGATCCTGGAGGAAACTCTTCCAGGGATCGTTTGAAATGCTGGTTGAAGGTTGTTTTCCCTCGCGTTAGAACGATGAGGTCCCTGGAACTCGGCTTTCGATCCCTACCCTTTTCGTCATCCCAAACTTTTCTGGTCTTTGCCTCCATGAGAATTTTGAAGAACAGATCGGCAACGGGAATGACTCGATGGTCAATCTCACTACCTTTTAGTCCCTCGCCGACTGAGATCGTCTTCCTGGCAACCTTTTCCTTGTCCAAGTTGGCGTAGCGTGGGAGGTGCATTGGCTTCAATTCTTTTCAAAAGTGAAGCCCCTCCTTCTCTGCTCACTTCGTAAATCGCTGGACATTAACGGACAAGTTTAATGCCAAGGTGGCGATTGAAGCCATAAAAGGGGTAGACGCTGGAGCAGATCAGCGAGATTGCGGGAATCATTCCCCGTGGTGTTCGGTATCGATTGTAGGACTTAACATTCGATTTCAGAAGACGTCCCAAGTGACCTTCATTGAAGACGATGACATGATCCATGCACTCACTGCGAATACTTCCGTTCAAACGGTCCGAATCATTTCACGGATCTCCTCAGCGACTCCTGGCCGACCTAACTTCCCCTCTCGAGACTTCATTGCCCAATGGCCCCTGAATCGTTTGCGATGCCATCGGATAACTGTCTCAGGCTTCACAAAAACCAAAGCGTCATTCCAACCAGCCCACGCTCTCGCGAGCAACGTCCAGAAAACCCTTTTCTAGCGATTTTTTACGCCGGATGAGTTTTCGGGAAGGACAACCGGTTAATCGCTCTCACTCTGCGGAGTTCGGTTTACAATTTCGATCCAGTATTTGCTGAGTGTCTTCATCACTTCGACCAAGCCATCAAATGTGACCGGTTTTTGGATGTAGGAATTGGCGCCCAAATCGGCAGTTTTAATAATGTCTTCATCCGCTTTCGAAGTGGTCAGGACGACGACCGGAATTCTTTTCAGTTCCGGGTCCGACTTGATGACCTCCAATGCTTCTCGACCATCCATTCTGGGCATGTTCAGGTCTAATAGGATCAACCCAGGTCGCGGCGAAGAGGCTGGATCGGAGAACTGGTTCCGTTGATAGAGATAGTCCAGCAGCTCTTCACCGTTTTCGACGAATCGTAACTCATTCACAACCGTGGCTTCTTTCATGGCCATTTTAGCGTCGAAACGGTCATCCTCATCATCATCTGCCATCAATATTATCATTCCAGTCCCTTTGTTATCCATTCTGAGTGTCTCCAACTTTGTAAGCCATCAATTCCCACATGGAAACTTGCCAAATTTTGATTCCATTAATGTTAAACACTTAAAGATCCGTTCCGTTTTCTGACTGGGGTTGATTCACCGGGAGAGTAACCGTAAAGGTCGCCCCGACTCCATCCTCGCCTTCTGCTTTGACTTGTCCTCGATGGCGTTCAACAACCTTTTTGCAAATGGCGAGGCCGACTCCAGTCCCCTCATAGGCTCCACGCCCATGTAGTCTTTGGAAAATTCCAAAAATTCGATCCGCGTATTTCGGTTCAAAACCAATACCATTGTCTTGGATCCTGATTTCACAGAGTTCTTCCCCGGGGATTCCAGATTCCATCGATTTAATGAGATGTCCCGTCACTTTGATTTCAGGATGAACATCGGGCTTACGATACTTCAGAGCGTTCCCAACAAGATTCTGAAAGAGCTGTGTCATTTGCGATGAATCCGCAGCTATGCTCGGGAGTTCTTCCACATGAACAGTGGCGTTAGATTCCTCGATTGCTGTTTCAAGTATCTTCAGGGCATCTTTCATGACATCGTTGAGGTCAATTCTCTGAAAAGGTTTGGCTCTGGTTGTGACTCTTGAAAAATTGAGTAGATCATGGATCAGAGTTCGCATACGCTGCGTTGCCGATTCGATCCGATTGAGATACTCAAATCCAGATTCGTCGATTTTCCCTTCACACGCGCTCCTGAGTCGCCCCCCAAAAGATTCGATCTTCCGAAGAGGTTCCTGGAGATCATGAGAGGCTACAGATGCAAAATCCTGGAGGTCACGATTACTGCGCTCAAGTTCGGTGGCGTACTTCTCAAGTTTCTGCCGAGAGTCCACTTGATCAGTGATGTCGCGGGTGATTCCGACAAAGAGTTGTCGGTCCACGAGTTCCATCCCACTTACTGCCAGGTGAATGGGAAACACCGACCCGTCTTTCCTTTTGCCGACCACTTCGCGACCTTTTCCAATAACTTTTTCTTCACCAGTGTCACGATAATGTTTGAGATAACCGTCGTGTTCTTGATGGTAGGGTTCGGGCATGAG
>JAJDBZ010000032.1 GCA_029261095.1 Candidatus Omnitrophota bacterium
GAGAATTCAGTTCCTCGATAGAGACGGGTTTGAGTTGGATACAGATAGAGTTTATGATGAGCAATTTGATGGATATGAGGAGAAGATTATAACAGGTTCAGCTCTGCTTTCTGAAGACAATCAAAAACCTGCTTCTCAACATCTCTCAAGGATGAAAGTTGTTATTGAACCTGATTGAATCTCGCAAGGATAATATTCCCTGATTGGATATTCTCCATGAAAAACCTCCAGGAGCAAAGGCTCCTGGAGGTTTTTTTGTTGGACTTCATTCAGAGGAATCTGGAGTTGCTGGAGCAGGAGTTTTTGGAAGAAAAAACTTCCAAAACTTGACTAGGTTTGATTAGGTTTGACAAGGAAAAAAGGCTTGACAAAGAGAGATAAATGGTTTTATTACTTGAAAATAGGCTGTTCTTTGGTCTTTTCCTTGGAGTTGGAGGAATTGAAAAAACTGTCTCCTTAGTCATTTCTTGACTCTGTAGCGGAGCCGAATAGAGTAGGCCTTTGATTGCATGCGAATCAATCTCTGGAATTGCCATGTTAGGGAGGAAAGTGATGAACGCGTTTGTATTCCCGGGTCAGGCCAGTCAGTTTGTCGGGATGGGTAAATCCTGGGCTGAAGAGAATGAGGTGGCAGCGGGCCTGATGGACCGTGCCAGTGTCGCTTTGGGACGCGACTTGGCGAAACTTTGCTATGAAGGCCCGGAGGAGGACCTTACCGACACACGTAACCAACAACCCGCCATCTATACAGTCAGTTGCATGGCGGCGTTGTTGCTTGATGAGGCAGGCCTCACCCCAAACTTTGTGGCGGGCCACAGTGTGGGGGAATATGCGGCCCTCTATGCTGCGGGTGTCTTCGATTTCGAGTCGGGGTTGCGTCTCGTTCAGGCCCGTGCCGATGCAATGGCGGAGACCGCTGCGACACATCCGGGGAAAATGGCGGCGGTCATTCGATTGGATCGAAAGGTTATCCAGGAATGTTGTGCCGAGATCAATGCGAGTGAAGAAGGGGTTCTTTCCATAGCGGGTTACAACTCACCCGACCAGACGGTGATCAGTGGGTCCGCGGAATTGATCGAACGTGCACAGGGACTATTGAAGGAGAAGGGTGCGAAACGGGTTCTTCCTCTAAGTGTTTCAGGCGCCTTCCATTCCGCGCTGATGGCCGAGGCACAAACGAAACTCAAGGAAGCGATATCCGGAGTTGCATTTTCATCGCCCATGGTCCCGTTCGTTTCTAACAATACTGCGCAACCGGAAAACGACCCCGCAGCAATCAAAGAGCAACTCCCAATGCAACTGACTTCTCCAGTTCGCTGGGTGGAAACGTTGGAATACTTGAAGGGAGAAGGGGTTAAAGCCTGTATTGAAGCGGGTCCGGGCAAGGTTCTCCAAGGGCTCTCCACCAAATTCGATCCCGATTGGCCCTGTGAAACCCTGACCGATGTGGTTTCGATCCGGGAGGTCGCGGAAAAGTATTCGTGATGTGAGAGGGTAAGCACGTTTAAGGACCGATCACTCCGCACCGCCGTTCTCGAGATAGGCCAGCAAGTCAAGGATCTCCTCTTTATCGAACATGATGAGAAGGCCGGTCGGCATCGAGGAGAGTGTCGCGGGACGGCGAGAGACGATGTCGGCCTTGGCGATAATAGTCAGGTCTTCGGGGGTAGTTGGGTTGGCGAGAATCGAGAGCGTCTCGGTGTCCTCCTCAAGGATCAGACCGGTAAACATCTCCTCATCGACTGTCTCGACAATCTCGGAGGCGAACTCCTCGTTGATTTCGGAAGAGGGTTCAAGGATCTGTCGGAGGAGTTTTTCGCCTCTATATTTTTCCCGAACCTTGGTCAGTTCTGGGCCGATCTTGTTCCCTTCCCCTTTTACCGCATGACAATCGAGACAGCCCGCGGCGGCAAATGCCTCTCTTCCTTTCGATGCTGAACCATTCCCCAAGTCCCCATCGAAGTCCTGAAGGCTCCACATTTTCACAAACTGTCGCTCAGGCATGTCGGATCTCGAACCCTCAGCCAACATTTCACTCGGTTCAATCTCAGGTGCGTGATCTTCGAGCAATTGTTTCGCGGTCCAGAGGGTTTTCAAGTCTTTCGTTTCGTTGCGAACCTTTCTGACAAGATCGGCATCGATCTCCGAGGAGAGGTTTCCGAAAGAGGTCCGGACATAGGTGAGCACAGCGGCTGTTTCCTCGTCATCAATCAGAGCGCCGAGCGGAGCCATTGCGCTGTTGTAGTCCTTGCCATTCACCCGGACACCCCCCTGAAGGCCATTGAGTGCAATTTTAATCAGTCGTTCGGGGTCGCCATTGACCCAGGGGCTTTCGGAAAGCGGAGGGTAAGCGGGGTCCATTCCCAATCCATTGGGCTGGTGGCAAGTGGCACAGAGTTGTTCTTTGAAATAGACCTCTTTTCCGAGAGCCAGTTTCTCAGGGTCGATCTTTGCGGCAACCGCGTACTGCTCGAAACCCTCTGGCCAATCCGAAAAAGGGATACTATTCATCGCCACCATCGCGGCGTGGCGATATGGATCGCTGGGCGAACTCTCTGCAATCTCGGCCAGTTTCGAGAACGCCTCCGGTCGAGTTTTAGGGATGTGGACTGCGGCTTTCATCGCGAGTTTGTGAATGGTGATAGTGTCCGACTCGGTGACATCACCGCCGGACGCCGGAAGGTGGGACATCACCTCTTTATCCAAATGTTTCAGTATGGGTTCGCTCGGATCGAGAAGGGTGATGGCGGCAAGCAGATCTTTGGCGGTTACCAATTCGAGGAGCGGAGAAATTCCTCTATAACCACCCCCTTTCAAAGCGGCTGCGATCGAAGTCTGACGGAGCGCGCCAGTATTCGCAACTTCGATCAGGTTGATCATGGTCGAGACTTCTGAGTCCAGTTCTCCTGGGTTACGGTCGAGTAACCTTCTCTCGAGATACGGAGACTCCTTACCCGCGATGTCGGTTTGATGAAGGAGGTCCAGGATCGCCCTCGGCAGAGTCATCCCATTCTTCTTGGCATACCAATCAAGCGCCTCCTCACGTTTCCTTTCGGAAATCGTCGGACGGTTCACAATTTCGGGAGCGATAAACTCATCCAAGGATTCCGCGAGGAGTTCATCATCCGACATCGTGCGTGCCAGCGCGGCGCGCCCGGCTTGCGATTTCGGTTTGCCGTAGGGTTTCAGAGCTTCGAGTGTGTCCTTCAGGACATGTTCCATCCATTCATCTAACTCGTACTCGGCCGTCATCAAAGCGACCCCCGCGGCAGTGCTGGAGGGGACAAACCCGCTTGCGAGAATTCCCTCGAGACGAACGCGGATTGAGGAGTCGGTGACCAGATCGGTGAGCAAGGGTATGGGATCATCGATGTAACCCATAGTGATCCAATATCGCAGCACCCGTCCGCCCGCGGCCCGAGCGTGATAATCCTCGGCGTTCAAGACTTTCTTCAGAAGAGGGATGTTGGGAACATCGAGCCCCTGATAAATCCAAAGAGCTTCGGTAATGGAATGATCGTAGTGAGATTCTGTGGGACCGATCTTGGCCAGCCACTCATCGAGTTGAGGAAGCACATCGCTGGCTTTTCGCTCCTGGAGTTTGCGTCGGACAAATTTCTGGACACGAATCTCCTCGTGATTGAGCAAGTCGAGGAGAACCGCAATCGGCTCGCCATCGATTTTCGGTTGATGACTCAGGGGGCGTTCCTTGTGGGCAATGCGCCAGACTCGACCGTGAGCGTGATCGCGGCGCTCATCGCGGAGGCTGTACTGCATGTGGCCGATGATCGGGTTGCAGAAATCAAGAATGTAGACCGCCCCATCGGGACCGACATGAATGGAAACCGGCCGGAAACTTTCGAGGGTGCTTTGGAGCATCTCGCCATCGAGGTCATAGACCGCGAGACCCGACTTGAATTCTTCGAGACCGCGCCAGAAGGTGCCGTGGAAGCCGATCGTGTTGTTGACAACGAAAGAGCCTTGGACTTCATCGGGGAAGTGTTTGCTACTGATGATTTCCACACCGGCCGCGGGTCTCGCTGGGAAGAAAAAGTCTGGCCCTTTGGAGTTCTTGTGGGGGTAAATTGAGTTCGCTATGTGATGTGCGAAGAAATGGTTTCTTCCACCGGATGCGTCGTTCAAGATGCTCTGTCCCCAACGATCGACCACGTGCCCCCATGGATTCGCATATCCGCAGTGGGAAAGGACATCGAATCGAAAGGCTTTGGGAAAATACCGAAGAACCGATGCATCATGGGCACGAAAAGGACCCCAAGGGGTTTCGACACCCGTGTAGAGAAAGACTCCCTCATGCATATAGAAACCTCCGCCGGGTTCCCAACAGAAAGCGGAGATAGAGTGATGGCTGTCGGCGTTTCCGAAACCATGAAGGACTGTCTTTCTTAGGTCGGCAGTCCCATCGCCATCTGTGTCTTTAAAATGGAGAAGGTCGGGTTGCTGAGCAATATAGGCCCCACCATCCCCGATCGCGAACCCGGTCGGGATATACAATCCGGAGGCGAAAACAGTGTGTTTATCCGCTTTGCCATCCTTGTCGGTGTCTTCGAGGATAATAATGGAATCGTTCGGTTCTTTCCCGGGAACCAGATGTGGGTAAGTCGGGGAGTTCGAAATCCAGATACGGCCACGGTCGTCGATTTCCATAGCCATCGGACTGGAGAGGGGAAAGTTTTCCTCCGAGGCGTAAAGACTGACCTCGTATCCATCGGCTACGGTGAACGAATCGAGCATTTCTTGAATGCTGGGGACCTCAACCTTGTGAGCGGGGAGAATCGGGGAGGGATTGTAGGGTTCATATCCTTCTTCGATATACTCAGGCTCTTTAAACCAGATTGCGGCCGGATTGATTTCATGGGACCAGATCTCACTATCTAAACTCGCGGTGATTTCCTCCCACTGCTGAAGTTCTTCGGGAAAGTTGTGAACACCGAAAGGTTCTTTTCTCTGCCCCCAGATGTAACAGCTGTTAAGGGGGCGGTAACGGAAAAAGAACTGTTGGTTCTTCTCGTTGATGACGGCACGGAGGTCCTCAGCTTTCCTATGGTCCTCGGGGTCGCCACCCACCTCCGGTTCAGCGTAGCCAAACGATCTCGCGAGGAGTCGACTGACATTCCAATAACCCAGTCGGTTCAAATGAATGCCATTGATGGTCAGTGGTTTTCCAGTCTCCACGGAATCCTTCATCAGGGGGAGCGTCGGATTGAACAGATCGATGAACTGGACACCTTTTTTCTTCGCCACACGTTCCATTGCCTCAGTGTAGGCTTTGAGAGTTTCGTTCCTCGAATGGGCATCGGGGATGTGTTCACTCATTTGTTCGTAGGCGATGGGTGAAACCAGAATCAAACGTGTCCTTCCTTTTCCATTAAAATCGGAACGGATCAGGTGGTTGATATAGGTTTCGAGATTTGTCTCAAAATCGGGAATTCCATCGATGCCTTGATAGGATTCGTTGAGGCCGAAACAAGCAATGATGGTGTCCGGTTTCAGACTCGCGAGCCAATCGTCTTCGACCGGCACCTTATCCTCTCTCGGTTTCAGGTTGATCTCATCGGCAGACCAACCAAGATTCCGGATCACGAGATCCTGGTCGGGATAGAGGCCTTGCAAAAAGGTTTCGAAGTAACCGTAATGGTGCATCCGCTCCGCGAAGGTGTTACCGATGATGGCAATGCGTTCGCCTTTTTCGATATCGAGCGATTGGGCATGCGTTTGGCCCTGAGTGATTACAACGGTCAGAAGACAGAGAAGCATTTTTGAAAATAAGCGAATTGAAAACATGTTACCTCCACCGTCCATCAATTGCATTTAAAAACAGGGAAATCATCCCGCAGTCCAAGAAAGGTTATCGGAATTGAGGGGGTGGGGGTAGGGGAGAGTTGGGGATCGGGTGTAAGATGCGGGTTTACGGTGGGAGGACAATACTTGAGATGGAGAGTTTTCGATGAACCCTGGAATAAAACCCCTGATCGCCACGCGCCGCAAATTCCTTGAATCCTCTGCGGTTGCCGCGGCTGCGTTCGGCCTATCCACGCTTCCCCGTTCAACCTCCTTCGCCGCCCCCGGCGCCAACGATCGCATCCGCGTCGCTTGCGTGGGCCTCAATAAAAAGGGTCGGTCTCATATTCGGGAATTTCTGAGTTTGGCTCCGCGGGGTGTCGAGTTGGTGGCGCTTTGTGATGTGGATGATCATGTCCTCCAGGAGCGAGCCGCCGGAGTGGAGGAGCAGACTGGGAAGCGGCCGCAAACATTTCGGGATATTCGGAAATTGTTGGAAGACAAATCCATCAATGCGATTTCGATTGCGACTCCGAACCATTGGC
>JAJDBZ010000311.1 GCA_029261095.1 Candidatus Omnitrophota bacterium
CACTAATTTATGGCAGGGAATCACGGTGTCAAGGAAGTGGGCGGTTTTTGGAATTATTTTTGAAGGAATGCCTGAATAGATCTGCCAAGGTACCTTCACTTTCAAAGATCGTTTAGCCATTTTACATTCCAACCATGTAACCGGAGATCCATCTCTTCCGATGACTGAAAAAACGAACTTTCCAAGGATTTAGTGGCTCAGTCTCGGGTAATCGCGAGGGGCAAGCGAATCCGCGAAGTAGATCGACTCCTTGACCAATACGGAGGTCAACGATCAAAATGGTTGAAGAAGAGTAGTCCGGTGTTCGAGAAGGATGGTGCTCGATTCGAGTATCACTGGTATGAGCACCATGGAATCGGCCGTGTTGAAATCAAAGTAAAGAAGGTTGCGGAAAGATGATTGTCCAGATCAAATCGAAAAACCCGGATTATCCCGATCTCTCCGAAAACCAGCCGTATTTTGTTATCGGAATCGAGGCGGACGACTATCGCCTCCTGAACGATTCCGGAAAACCTTATCTTTATCCTCCAGAATTGTTTGAAGTGATGGACCCTCGAGAACCCTCGGATTGGGTAACGGAGATCGGCGAGGATGGTGAAAGGTATGCGTATCCCGCGCCTCTGAATGAAACCGGATTTTTCGAGGACTTCTTCGATCAGAACATCGAACAAATCTCGATCTTCTGGAATGTCGTCAATCGCAGGCTTTCAGACGCCGCGTGATATTGATCGACTCCGGAGCGCAATATCGGGGTCCCTCACCCGCTTGCCATCCCCCGCCCCCTCTACAATCATTCCTTGAATGAAATCTTATCGGATCGACAGGACAAACCACATTGGGCTGGCTCGGGAAAAGGATTAAACAGAACGGCATTGCGATCTCGGATCGGTACGCAAGAACCGAAGCGTATTTCGATTTGACTCCGGCCGGGCGGACCCTCATCGACACCCTCGAACCCCTGATCGCCACCCATGCGCGCGGTCTTGTCCTCGATGCCGGGGCGGGTCGCCTCACCTACACCCAACGCCTCAAAGCTTTCAGCGAGGGGGTTGTCAGCATCGACCGGGACCGGATCTTTCCAGGGATCTCGGCCATCGCCGACCTCGAAACGATTCCTTTCAAGAAGCGCTCATTCGATTCCATCTTCTGTTCCCAGGTCCTCGAACATGTCGCCAACCCCCTGGCGGTCTTGATGGAGTTCCAACGAATCTTGAAACCCGGCGGTCGATTAATCCTTTCGGTTCCGCACTTGGCGTATCTTCACAACGAACCGCATGATTATTACCGCTACACCGAGTTCGGCCTTCGCCACCTCCTCGCCCATGCCGGGTTCGAGGTTCAAGAGATGAGATGGAGTGGGGGGGTGCTATCCTTTTTGGGACACCTCCCGAGCACCCTTCTTCTCAACCTCTCTTGGGGAATTCCGGGTCTCTTCCAACTCTTCTTTTGGTTGAACCGAGGTTGGTCCCGACTCATCGGGAGGATCGAATCGAACGACAGAGCTCAGAAAAGATTCGCCCTCAACATCGCCCTGGTGGCGCGGAAACCGGAATCGCCTTTCAAATAGATGCCTCCGATCCTCTTCGAAACCTCGGTCCCGCTTTCCCAGGTTTTCGCCCTGCTGGGAATCTCAATCGGAATCGCGGTCGGGACTGCCCTCCTTGCCACAATGATCGGAGGAACCATGGCGCTCCTCCTTTTTCTCTCCGGAAGACCGCCAAGCGGAGGCTGGATCACCATTCTGGTCCTCCCTCTGGTTTGGCCCCCTTTTCAGACCGCGATCGGATGGATGGTTCTCCAAGGGGAAAGCGGGATCACTCTCTTTCAACGCGAGTCATTTGATAATTGGACTCTGTCCCTTCTCTTCTCCCCGATGGGTGTCATCCTCGTTCACTCCCTCTCCTTCTGGCCTATTCCCGCTCTCATGACATGGTGGGGGTTTTCGCGTCTCGACCGGGAGATGGTCGATCAGTTGCGGATCGAAGGAGTCTCCATCCTCCGCTCCTCGGTCCACCTCTGCCGACTGAACCTGATTCCAATCCTGGTCTCCTCTCTCTTGGTGGCGGTCCTCTCCCTCGGCGAGATTGGCGCGCCGGAAATGCTTCAAGTCAACACTTTTCCGATTCTCCTTTACACCGAGCTCAACCTCCTTCGGTCGCTTGAACCGGTGATTCGGATGAGCGCCCCGCTTATTCTTTTCCTTGTGATCGGAATTCTTTCCTGGACTTATTTTCGCGGGAGATTACGGATTGAAACGGAGTTCATGGAAACACCTCTTTGGAAAGAAAGTTGGGTCGGGTCGCATTGGGCCAAGCTCCTTTTAGCGGCGCTCTTATTCGTTGGACCCGGTACGGTGATCCTGACGGAATTCATACAGGTGGTCCGGGATGTTTCCACCATCCACCCGCCACTGCTAACCGAATGTCTCTCGGCCTCGGTGTGGACCGGGCTGGGTGCGGTTTTCATAGTCGCTCTTCTCCTGCAGCTTGCCCTGATGGTTTCTTCCAACCGACCGATGAGCGGCGCGATCGATTGTTTTTCGTTTCTCCTGTTCGCGATTCCCGCGCCTGTCCTGGCATTGCTGTTCCTCAAAACCTTTTCCTCGATGGGGAGAACCGCATT
Organism: Candidatus Omnitrophota bacterium; assembly: GCA_029261095.1. Classification (GTDB taxonomy): domain Bacteria; phylum Hinthialibacterota; class Hinthialibacteria; order OLB16; family OLB16; genus JACKFH01. The sequence goes on from JAJDBZ010000311.1 coordinate 2,623, forward strand.
GCCGATTCTGGATTCTTTCTGGGTTCTCTCCATCGCCTGCGCGATCCACTTCTTTTGGGTCGCCTGGGTGATCGTCCAGTCCGGAGAAGAACAGATTGCGCAAGATCTCCAAGACCGAATGAGGACCGAGGGGTTGCAACCTCATCAAAAGTTGTGGCATATCCTGATCCCGCTCCTTAAGCCGCAAACTCTGGCCGGGCTATTCATGATCTGGGCGCTCACCCTGGGCGAAGTTACCCTCACCCGCATCCTTCAGCCGCCCGGGGTCCAGACCCTCGCGGCGAGAACGGTCAACTTCATGCACTGGGGTCATGATGGGATGGTGGCTGCCGGGCTGCTCATCGTCGCGCTCTTGCAGTTCACGCCGCTTCTTCTTTACATCGGATGGAAGAGCGTGCGAGGGAGAACCGCATGACGAGAATAACTCTCTCCGCCTTGTTAGCCTTCCTGCTCTCCGGTTGTCAGTTCGGCGACAGTGATCCGATTGTCCTTCAGGAATCCGGGAAATGGCGAGGGGCCATTCACCAACCCCGCGCGATCGAAGAGCTCCCCTCCGGCGATTGGGTGGTCCTCGACCGGACCGACCGTATCCAAATCTTTTCGGCGACCGGCGAATTCAAACGAGGCTGGCGAACACCGGAGACCGGCCGGGGAAATCCGCGCGGTCTCGCGCTGGATCGAAACGACAACATCCTTGTTGCGGACACTCATTATGGACAGGTGCTCAGGTATTCCCCCGAGGGCGAACTCTTGCAGACCATCGGCCAACCGGGAAGCGAGCCAGGATCTTTCTGTTTGGTCACGAATATCGTGGAAGATGCTTCCGGATTCCTGTACACCATCGAATACGGCGACCGAAACCGCATGCAACAATTCGATTCGGAGGGACAGTTTGTGAAAGAGTGGGGAAGTGTCGGGCATGAGCCGGGCCAGTTCCAACGG
>JAJDBZ010000312.1 GCA_029261095.1 Candidatus Omnitrophota bacterium
GTGCGCCATGATTGCAAACTCCATACTTCTGGGTTCTCCCGGCTCAATTAATGCTGACCGCCCTCGGACAGCCCTTGAATTCATCGAGTGTCAGATCAGAGTGAGCTACGCGGGGAAAACTGGATGAGTCAATAAGGTGGATTCGCGGATCGAAAATCGACCTATGAGGATGCGAATCCATGAGAAGGAAAAGACGATCACTACACGGAGAATTCAAGGCGAGGGTGGCGCTGGCCGCCTTACGTGGCGACCAGACTCTGAACGAGGTCGCTGCCAATCAAGAGCTCCATTCCAACCAGGTATCGACCTGGAAGAAGCAGATGCTCCTTGATCGGAGTCACAAACTAGGGTTGCCAGAGGAGATTAACGTTTCAAAGGGAAAGAAGAAAAACCCCAAAGTTAGATCACTTGTGGATCAAAGCCAGAGGCCCTAGGAAATTGCACTATTTCTGGAGTGATGCCCCTCCAATGAGGGTCGAATGAGCGTGGAATCAAGAGGTTTCGGTCCGGCAATGACCCAAGGAAGAAAAGCCATTTCCTTTGATTATTGGTCTTTTAACGCGGTGGGAGTGGGATTCGAACCCACGGAGGACTTGCACCCTCGCCTGCTTTCAAGGCGAAGTTTGGAAATGAAGAAAGTCTCGAAAAATCGAGCATTTATTAAGAAAAACGGTCATCCTTTCCTTCTCATTGTAGTCTCAATACGGTCTCAATACCCTCTGTTTCGGGCAAAATTTGAACGGAAATTTGAATAGCCTAGTTGGGCAATAGTTTTTTCAAACGTCCCAATCGCTATTGGTCATTCACCTCCTTTCTGTCTCTCTTTACCACCCCCTTGGCAGTCTTATTCACCCACTAATTCCTGGACCAAACCCACACTCTTCTCCGCTGGCTCCCCATAGAGTTCTGGATGGAGGAATTTGCCCTTTTCCTCTCTTGATTTCACTTGTTCAACCTCAATGGGGTTTGCTTTGGCATACAGGTCTTGTCGAACTCCCGTCACTAGCCAAGAAACCTTCATCCCTGGTCTTCCTCCACTGATCTTGAAGCGGTTGTCTTGGATCTCTTCTGCGATGAACACAGGAGCGAAGCCTCCAATGCAAGTGAGTTGGTATCTGAAATCACAGTTGAACGATTCAACATAATCTGGGAGCTGAACCACTGCTTCCCCATTTTCATCCAACACCACCACCCCATCATAAACGTTCTTCATCTCTGGGCTGTCAACTGAAGAGTGAGTCAAATACTTGTTTGCTGGATCGAGGGGATGGTCGATTTTAGAATATCCTCCCGCCGCGAAGATTGATCCTTGCGCGTTGACGTTCCTGTTAAGATTCACATTTCCAGATTCGGTTAGGATGACCGCTGAAGAACGGTCACGGTCATAAACGATGAAGCTCGCAAAATTGTTCGCGATTCCGTCGGCGTTGAGATAACAATCAATGCCATTATTCGTCCGTAGGCCAAGGTCGCTCTGTGAATTTCCGAGAGATTGGATGGTCAAATTGCCTCGCAGTTGGAGATCAGCGCCAGAAGGGGAGGTATTCTCCAAGATGAGTGGTGCAGAGGTGTCCTCGGCAGGCGATATTTCCCCTTTTAGTGGACCAATGACTATTTGGGGAGGAAAATCTCCACTGAGCTTTAAAGGATTTCGATTTCCTATCCATGTCTGCCCCAAGTGATTGTGAGCATTTGCCGCACTGGCTGGGCCTTTCCACTGTTCAGCCACGGCAATTGCCTCCTCGGCGGCGACCAATCCGTCGCCGTTGACATCGAGGACTTGGGCGTGGCCTTGGATTGTCAGGAAAGAGAGAAGAGAAAAGATGGAAAGACGCATCTTGATACCTCCAAAACTCATTTGTACAAATTGATCTTAGCACAGAAAAACAACGGAAGCGGATATCTTTGACCAGCCCCCATAACGGTACCGCAAACTTGACAGCAGATTCAGGTATTTCTCTGTGCGCTTCCACACTGTTACCGTGAAATCTATTTTTCGCATAACCAAAGAATCGCATTCTCCGTTTTGAAAGCGTGTACGCATACTTTGCCATATCTCCCACTTCTTCGGTGATAAGCACACTGTTGCATGAGAGAGTTTTTCTGGAGTTTGTCGCTAAAACTCCTCCATTAAACGTAGAGGAACGTCCAGAGCTACTTCTTGATAGCGGGTCTTTGTGTACACAATCGTTAGTGAGTCTTCAACTTGCATTCTTAATGAAGCCAGCAAGATCATTCAAAAACAAAGATTGAACCATTCCAGTAACAGGGTCAGTGATGGTATGCCCTCCAGACGGATAGACCTTAACGGTGATCTTTCTATCAACTTCCGCCAATCTCAGGACACTTTCTTCCACTGGAACATTGGAGTCATTTTCACCAAAGGCGGCAAAGGCAGGCACAGAGACCTCTTGCCAATAAGGAATCGGGTCGAATTCTCCGATGTAACTCCAGAACTCCCTGTTTCTAATAATAGTCGTGGTGAACGGCGCGATTATTTTCGCGACCATGCGATAGGTACCCATCTGAACAATGTTATTGAACTCTTCGTGCAATAACTGCTCTTCTGTGGTGACGGCTGCCCCAGACATACTGACGACAAAGAAAACGTTATCGCTTTTGGTCGCAACCAGTGGCGCAATCCAACCACCCTGACTCATTCCGATGACCCCGATATACGAAACAACGAATTGGTGTTGGTCTTTTATAGATTCTATGGCGCTGATTGTGTCCCCAGCCAAATCTTCAAAGTTCGAAATTCGCCAGTCACCTTCGGATTTCTCTGACCCCCGCTTGTCGGGAAGCAAGACCACGATACCACTATCTTTGAGGTGTTTGGATACACTCAGATACCACGGATTGTTTCTGTAGCTGGGACCTGATCCATGGATGATAACGGCCACGGGGAAGGGACCTTCGCCCTCAGGAATGAATAGCATGCCTGACAGCTTCAAATCTCCATTGCGAAAGAATATTTCACTGTATTCAATCTCACTTAGATCAGGCCCTATGAGATATCTCGCTGTTCTATCCTTAAGAACAAAAGGAATTAGGAGGACAAAAACGAGTAGCGTTAGCAGGATAGCGACGGTCACACAGCCTTTTTTGATCACAACCAATCTCCTCAATGTGGTCCCTTCACATCGAATCCCTTTGGACCATGATTATGCGGTCCGAGGTCATCGTTCATAGACCCCACTCTGGGTAAAGCAATCGAGAGCACAAATGCCCTTTCTCACAGATTCAAAAGGGACGGTTTCTTTCCGATGGTCGGTGTAAAGGGAGATGGTAGCACGATTCCTCATTGTTCTGGCGGTCAACTGCGGGACCGTTATGGGGCGTGCTCCTCAGAATGTTCAGCAGAAACATTATCAGCGCAAAGCGATTCCTGAATCACAGCTTCAAGAGATGTTTAGAAACCAGGTTGTTTCAAAAGTGGATAGAGTCGTGAATGAGTGCCTTGAAAATTTGAACGAAGAATTTGAACGGGGTAATATTATCTTCTTAAACCAACACACGTAAGTCACGCGGTGGGAAGGGGATTCGAACCCCTGGAGGACTTGCACCCTCGCCTGCTTTCAAGGCAGGTGCCTTCGACCGCTCGGCCATCCCACCGAAAGGGAGTATAAACACTTCTTTTCTTTCTCAAAGCCCATCGCAGACCCCACATGAGCGGAGTTGAAAGTGGAAGATCTGAACACTCGACTTAGTGTGATTCGAGGATTGAGTCTGAATTATTTCTATGTTACATTAGTATTGAAATGTTTCTTGGTTGGATTCCGGGGGGAGTGGAACGGCGATGAATATGGTTATTCTGAAGAGAAATCAGGGTCTCTCGCTCGAACATCCAAAATGGATGAACACCTTTTACATCATCCTTTTTGGGTTCTCGATCCTAACCACCTCCCAATATCAGACCGCCTGGGCAGCCACGACTGTCTATTCCAACAGTTTTGAATCGGGTGGAGAAATGATCGCTCCCGGTGTATCCGCCTCCTGGAATAACAATACCACCAGCACCACTCCCGGGATTTTTTCGCATCCCCCCGATAACTTTCGCGGGGAGTTCAGCAATGGAACCGTTATCCTCTCCCTCACAAACCTCCCTCCTCACTCGAGTTTCTCCCTTGAATTTCAATACTTCATGATTCGAAGTGTCGATGGCAACTTCAACGAGGACGATCGCGGGGCTGATGTCTTTACCGTCAGTTACGACTCCGGGAATGTCCTCCTTTACACCACCTTCAGAAACCCCAAGCGGGGCATTAATTTCCCGCAATACGGTCAGTCTTATCCCGACACCTATAATCCGGCGAATCCCATCGAGAACGATCCTCGGACCGGTGCCATCGAGAACGATACCCTTGGGTTCTTCAATTCGGTGAAGAACATCTATCAGGACTCTGTCTACAACATCAATCTCAGCGCTCCCCATACAGGAAACCTGACCCTCCATTTCAACGCGAACGGACTCCAGAATATCTCCAACGAGAGCTGGGGAATCGACGACATCGAAGTCAATATCGAGGAGTCGACCGATCCGACTTCCATTCCACCGACGAAGACACCTTTCATGGTCCCCACTTCCACCCCCACCGAAGTCTCACCGACCCCCATTCGGATTCCGACTCGCACCCCAACACCCACTCGATCGCCCACCTCCCCACCGTTACCGGAAGTGTCCTCACTGATGTTTCAAATCTCCCCGGTCTGGATGCAGAGCACCGAGGAGGGAATGAATTCCGAAACACTCCTCGAACTCATCCAGTCGTTGAGGTCCTCGAATCCCTGAGCCCGGTATCCACTCCACGGCTTGACTGAAGAGACCAACGCTGTTCCCCTTCCCGAGAAGGTATCCATGGCATGAGGGGGTCAGTACGCATGATTTGCTCGCGGAAAATTTCTTATCCTATTCTCACTGGCATATGGATTCTCCTCGGACAGCTCGACCCTGCGGAAGGATTGCCACCTCACCCAAATATTCTCTTTATCCTTACAGATGATCTGGGGTATGGGGATCTGGGATGTTATGGGAACCCCACAATCCATACACCCAACCTCGATCGGATGGCGGAGAATGGCGTTCGCCTGACTCAATACTATGTCACCTCCCCGGTTTGCTCCCCCACGCGCGCCTCTTTCATGACAGGACTTCACCCACAGCGGTTCGGAATCCACCACGCCGACCTTCCAGAACGCATTCCACGGTATCCCCTCCCAGAATCTGCAGTCACTCTCTCGGAAATTGTAAAGAAGGAGGGCTACGAGACAGCCCATTTTGGAAAATGGCACCTCGGAGAGCCACCTCAGACTCCCATGCCCCGATTCTATGGATTCGATTTCTTCTTCGGAAGCATGGGCGGACGACCCAGTTCGAGCTGGAGCAAGTACGCCCGCTCCGACAATCCTCAGTTCTTTACCAACGAGGAACCCGCGCAGACCTATCAAGGTCATGTCACCGACCTGACCACTGACAAAGTTCTCGAACACCTTCAGGTAGCGGCGAAATCCAACAAACCTTTCTACTACAATGTCTGGTACACCGCTCCTCATGAACCTCTGACTCCCAAGGTCGATGAAATCTCCCGTTATGAGGACAATCCAAACTTCAATGAGAAGCAGAGAGTTTACTATGGGACTGTTTCTAACATGGACAAGAATGTCGGTCGCATCCTGGCGAAGCTCAAAGAACTCGGTCTGGACAAAAACACCTTAGTCTTCTTTACCAGCGATAATGGGCCCGAGTCGCACTCCTACAAATACACCGCCGGCTCGGCGAAGCCGCTTCGTGGAATCAAAACCCAGCTCTGGGAAGGAGGCATTCGCGAACCCGCAATCGCTTATTGGCCTGAGATACTTCCCAAGGGAAGAGTCTGTCAAACTGTCGGCTCATCTCTAGATTTCTTTCCAACAGTCTGCAACCTGGCGAAGGTCGAAGACTGGAAAAACCTCGAAAGAGATGAGGGAATCGATTTTATGCCTTATCTTATGGGTGAGGCAGACCCCATCGAGAGGACGCTCTTCTTTGAGTTCCACGCTCCCCAACGCGGAGGCCCGGGCAAGCCAAACGAGGTCGGATCCGAGCCCTCTGGAACTTTGGTCATGCGCAAGGGCGATTGGAAAATCCACCTCTTCCCCGGGCTGGGGCGCAAACATCTATTCAACCTTAAAGAGGACATAGCGGAACAAAACGATCTGGCCACACAACGCCCAAACCTATTGGCACAATTGGAAAAGGACGCTCTCGATTGGTACGCCGATCTTCCAAAGGAGGAGAACCTATTCCACCTCCGGATGCCTCTCCCAGCCAATGAGGCAGAGGCAAATCGCATACCATCCCTGCAAGGTGAGTAAAAGAAATCCCCATCCACTTGAAGCGCGGGACCGAGTCTCGGAGAATCGGATGACTCACGGCCTCCGGAGACGTTCTTGAACTTATGGGATCATTCGCATTCAAAGCCACCAAATGGACTCTAGATCTTGCTACCAAGCTGATTAAAGCCGATGTCCGAATGCATAACCATGAAACCATCCAAGACGATATGGCCATCGTCTTTGTGGTCAACCATTTCACTCGAATTGAGACCGTCCTCATTCCCTATGAAATCCACCGGCACACCGGTCTTGAGGTCTGGTCGCTTGCCCATGCAAGCCTTTTCATGGGGAGGATCGGAGCTTATCTGAGAAGCACCGGAAATCTCTCTACCCAGGACCCCGACCGTGACAAGATCATCGTCAGTTCACTCCTTGCCGGACGAAATCCCTGGATCATTTTTCCCGAGGGAGCCATGATCAAGGATAAGAAAGTGGTGGGTCCCACCGGTGACTATGAAATATACAGCGGCGGTACAAGACGACCTCCTCACAAAGGCGCGGCAGTATTGGCTCTTCGTGCGGAATTTTATCGACACAAGTTGCGCTGTCTTGCGGCGCGTCCAAGCAAAGAAGGTATCCAGGAGGTGCTCGACAAGTTTCAATTGACATCCATTGAGGAAGCCCTCGATAAGAGAACTGTGATCATCCCGGTCAATGTGACCTACTACCCGCTCAGGGCGCGCGACAATTTTCTTGTCCGAGCCGCGAGGAGTCTGTTCGAAGGGCTCAGTCCACGTGCGATCGAGGAACTTTCCGTGGAAGGGACGATTCTATCCTCGGAGAGTGATGTCGACATCACCCTGGGCGAACCGATCGATGTCAATGACTACTTGAACACTCCTTCGTTCGCTCCGGTGCTCGCGTGTGGAGAAGGGGATTTCGAAGCTCTCGAGAAAGACACCCGTTCTCTATTCAATGACACCGCACGGGACATGACCCGCAGGTACATGCGCGACATCTACGCACTCACCACCATCAACTACGATCACATCTTCTCCACGATCATCCGATTCCAGAAACACCGAAAATTCAAAGAGCGGTCTTATCGGAACCGCATTTTCCTTTGTATTCATTTGCTGCGTAATATGAATCGTTTTCGCATGCACTCATTACTTGAAACCACTTACAGGAATATTATTTACGAAGATTACAGCCCAAAGTTTCATAACTTTATCGATCTCTGTATTCGTGAGAACTGGGTCCAGAAAGACGAAGACACCTATCGGAAGAACTTCGAACTCCAACGCGGGCAATTTCAGTTTCATTCAATACGTATGGAAGAGATCACCTATGTCATAGCGAACGAGGTTGAGCCGCTTCCAGATCTCCTCAATCTCATCAAGGAGATCGCACGAGCACCGAGAGCGCGATTGTCTGAGGAGATCCGCGAAATTTTTCTGAAAGAAGACCGAAGGATTTATAGGGAAGACTATGAAGAATACTGTATTCCAACATCTCCCCCCGCACGCTTGGGAGCGCCCTACCTTCTAAAACCAAAACTGCCAGTGAGAGCTGGAGTCGTTCTAGTACATGGGTATCTCGCCTGCCCGGGGGAGGTACGGTCGCTGGCGAACTATCTGAGATCCAATGGATACTTCGTCTATGGGGTCCGCTTAAGGGGCCATGGAACCTCTCCGGAAGATCTTGCTCATAGATCATGGGAAGACTGGTATGAGTCGCTCAATCGGGGTTACACAGTGATTAAAAGTTTGACCGACAAGATCGTTCTCGGGGGTTTTTCGACCGGAGGGGCGCTCGCTCTACTCGCCGCGGGTCGGAAAGGAAACAAGATACAATCGGTTTTCGCGATCAATGCACCCCTCCATCTCAGAAGGTTCTCGGCTCGCCTCGCTCCTTCCATCGTCTCGATGAACTCACTCCTGAAGAGAGTCAAGTCACAAGGGATTGTCGAATATGTCCCCAATCGTCCCGAGAACATACATCTCAATTATTCAGGAAACCCCATCCGGGGTGTCCGTGAACTCGGCCGAGCCATGGCCGTCATGGAGAAGGAACTTCACAAGATCGAAGTCCCCACTCTCCTGCTGCAAGGATCGAATGATCCCATCGTCGACCCCAGCAGTAGTCAACAAATTTTTGATTTGGTAGGGACCGCACGGAAAGAAATGACCCTCCTCGAAAGGGACCGTCATGGTATCGTCAATGGTCCGGGATCGCGCGATCTGTTCGAACGGATCCATCAGTTCCTTCTTAGGTCCGAACCCAAGAAACGAAGGAAAGCGAAGATATGATCAGTTTCGATCTTGATGGAGGTCGGTTCAATTTTCGAATTGTAGGAATTGCGGTCCATGACCAGAGAGTACTCGTTCACCAGGAACGTGGCGAAGAATTCTGGACCCTCCCCGGTGGACGGTGCGAGATGCTCGAGAATGCTCGAGACACTTTAGGTCGTGAAACGGTCGAGGAACTCGGAGTTGAATGCAGCGTCGGTAAAATGAAATGGGTAATCGAAAACTTTT